>JBAZGV010000195.1:0-2501 GCA_041652675.1 Candidatus Omnitrophota bacterium | reverse complement strand
ACTATCTTCGTATTGTGGACAAGAAGTACCTAGCGCAGGTTAGGCATCGAAATTACTACTACAATGTATATAAGTACCTATGGTAGTGTTAACTGCCCGAGCTTCAGCATTGCCCGAAACAAGAATAACATTATAAGTCCAGTTAGTCGTATTCAAATTTAACTTAAGCTTTGTATTGCATTCATCAGCATCAACACAAGCAACATAAGAATTAAAATTATCTTCCATCTTATATATCCGTTCAGCCGCGGCAATAAGCTTTAAATTAGCTATGGCTTCCCTAGAAAGAGCCTTATTCTTGGACTTACTATAATTAGTGACCCCAATAATGGAAATTATACCAATCATCGAAGCGACTAGAATAAGCTCTATTAAGGTAAAAGCAAACCTATTATTTTTCATATTAATTGCATCCCGGGCTACAACTATTCACAGAGCCAGGACAAGACTTCATTTTTCCGTTTCTTAAGCACATACCGTAAGTATTATTACCTTTGTTAGCTTTTGGCTTTGCCCTAGCATAACCTTTAACAAGATCAACCGATGGTATACTAAAGTTAAAATTCACACTTTTAGGTGTATCAATATCAAGATCAGCTATATCTTTAGCATATATATCATTTTCTAACCTATAAACATTCTCCGCAGAGGCAATCTGCCCTAAAACACTATATGCCTCTGCGGAGTAACCCTTCTCAAGTACACCCGTATATCTTGCTGTAGCAATTGTAGCTAAAATCCCAACTACAACCATTACAATAAGCAATTCTACAAGAGTAAACCCGTTATTTTTACTTAATTTAGGCATACCTTTTTACTCTATCCTATTATGGACAGCTTGCTGCCCCAGAATCTGCCTTACCAGAAGCATAACACATATAATAAGTAACCGTACCTTGTCCAGCCACTGGAATTGCAGCAACATAGGCTGCATTACCAGAACCGCCAGTAGCCCAGGTGAAATTTGCTGAATGAGGAGTTACTGCTATATCGGCTACGCTATCACTATCAACATCTACTGAAAGAGAGGCGGTAGTTGTGCCAGAACCAACAAGGGCGGCATATCCTCCAAATCTTGCAAAATGCATTGTTTGTGCATCTCGGAAAGCCCGCATAGTTGCAAACGCTTCCGCTTTTCTTGCTTTCTCAATATTAGCAAAATATTTTGGAACGGCTATTACTGCTAAAATACCGATAATTACAATTACAATAATAAGCTCAATTAAGGTAAAGCCCCACACTTTCTTATTCATTTTCTTCCTCCCTTGTTATTTCAGGGACAGTTCCTTTGGGAAACAGTCCCTTATTCCTTATCGTTAAAAAACCTGTATTTATATTAATGCAATTTCTCATAAATTGCAAGTGTTTTTCCATTTATTTACCACCTATTTGTGAGATCTCGAAAATTGGAAGGAATAAACCTATTACCATAATACCTATCACAACTCCCATAAAAATCAACATTGCCGGTTCAAACATAGATGTAAAACGTGTAAGAAAAGTCTCCAGATACTCCTGATAAAAAGTATTCAAACGCTTAAACATATTGGAAAGCTCGCCTATCTCCTCCCCGATATTAACCATCTGCACGACCATAGGATCAAAAAAATTGCTCTTCTCCAAAGACTGGCCCAGAGGTTTACCCGCGCGCACATCTTCCTTGATTTTACGGATAACCTCTCCTAAAACCAGGTTATTTACGCTGCGTTCGGAGATTTCCAGAGAATAAAGAATAGGTACTCCGCTCTCTACTAAAGTAGACATCTCGGAAGTAAAACGCTCGATGGATAATGTCCTGAAAAACTCGCCAACTCCGGGAAGCTTAAGTAAAAACTCCTGGAATTGCCTCTTACCCGCCCTAGTAGATATATATTTACGAAAAAACCAGATACCAATAACCATTAGAATAAGCGTAATAATTCCGTAATGCCTGATGAAAAGACTTACTGCTAAAAGAAGCTTAGTCAAAAGAGGTAGCTCAATGTTGAACCCTTTAAATATCTGGGCAAAGGTAGGAATAATTTTAATACTCATAAATAAAAGCGCCGCTAACCCGGCAACCATAAGTATAGCCGGATAGATTAACGCCGAAATTATCTTCTTTTTAAAAGCCGCATCCCGTTCAAGATAAGTGGCGAGGCGGCCTAAAACCATAGCTAAGTTACCGCTTGCCTCTCCGCTCTCCACAAGATTTGTCCACATCTCCGAAAAGACTCCCGGATAACGCGCCATTGCCTCGTGCAAACTTAAACCCGCTTCCATATTCTTCTGTAAATCCTTAATCAACTTATTAAGCTTTCTACTGGCAACCTGTTGAGCGATAATATTCATGCTTCTTAAAATAGTAACGCCTGCTCCCAGAAGAGTAGCCAACTGCCGGCAGAAAAGAGTAAGGTCTCCGGAAGTAATCCTATTATGTTCAGGGATAACCCTGCCTTTCATAATTAAATCCGGGGCAACAAAATCCACTCCTTCGCGTATTTCAGGAATAATACTTATAA
>JBAZGV010000194.1:0-2537 GCA_041652675.1 Candidatus Omnitrophota bacterium | reverse complement strand
TCAGAGGTAACTTTGGACCCCATATGGTTTGAGACGCCTTTAGCATAAACAATATTTAACAAGCCATTAGACAGGATGGTTCCTATTTGTTTCTTATCCATAGTGGCTCGGATTGTATCCTTCTCGAGATTGAATTTTTCATTTGGCTCCGTAGGCAAATGCAGGATTATCTCAAAGCCACGCTGATGTAAATCTTGGGATATTTTCTTTGAAAATTTGAGATTGGGCAGAATGGCTAAAGTCAGAGGCTGCTTGATCTCCTCCAGCATACCTATATTATTTAAGTTATACCCCCAATCATCTAAAACAATAGCTATTTTGCCTTTGATTACCCGCGTGATCACGCGGGTAGGTTTAACTTCTTTTTTTGGTTTTTTGGCAGGCAGCAGCGCGATTACTATCACAATTGCCAAAAACGCCGCCAGAGCTAACCAGTATCTATTATTGCCTTTCATCGAATCCTATGCTCCCTTATAGAATTTAATCGCTTTTAAAAGATCTACGGCACGCATAATCTGAAGATCGGTTTTGTAGTTAAAAATAGCTGCTTCTTTTGATTCTAAGCTTTTTTCTTCATTTACCTTCCCATTTTCAACTAGGATATCCGGTATAACTCCCTTTCCATGTATCTCCTGCCCTTTAGGGGTAAAATATTTACTGGTTGTTAATTTTAAGGCCGAACCATCGCTTAGCGGGATAACGGTCTGGACTGAACCCTTTCCAAAAGATTTCATCCCAATGATTATTGCCCGTTTATAGTCCTGAAGCGCTGCGGCAACAATCTCGCTCCCCGAAGCTGAACCTTCATTGATAAGTACTGCCATTGGCAGGCCAAGTAAAGGTTGATCCGAAGCTGAAAAGAATTCCAAGTTTTGTTTTTCTTTCCTGCTCTTTGTATAAACTACCAATTTTCCCTTGGGTATAAATTTACCGGTTACATCAACCGCGACTTCAAGTAAGCCGCCTGGGTTATTACGTAGGTCCAGGATCAAAGCGCTCATTTTTTCTTTGGATAAAGTGGTTAAGGCAAGGTTTATATTCTTAGCCGTGTCTTCCCTAAATTCATTTAATCGGATATACCCTATCCCGTCTTCCAAAATTTTAGCTTCCTTAATATCTTTAATCTTAATAATATCCCGGATAATCTTAAATTCTATAGTTTTGTTTTCGGATTCTCTCAATACCGTAATATTAATTGATTCTCCCGGTTTTCCGCGCATTCTTTTTACTGCCTCGCTTAAAGCCATATCCCTGGTGATATCGTTGTTTATCTTTATGATTTTATCCAAGGGTTTTATTCCTACTCTCCAAGCCGGAGTGTCCTCAATGGGAGTAATCACGGTCAGTACCCCGTCTTTAATAGTAACTTCGATGCCTAAACCGCCGAATTTGCCTTTAGTCTCTACTTTCAACTCATTATAAGTATCCGGATCCATAAATTGGCTATGGAGGTCAAGCGAAGCAAGCATGCCTTTTAACGCGCCATAAATCAAATCTTTTGGCTTAGTTTCATCAACATATTCGGATTGGATAATTGTCAATGTGTCGGAAAAAAGTTCTACCTGCCGGTATAAGTCGTCTTTTTTTCTATCCGCTCCTGACAAAGCAATTGAAACGAAAACAAAAAGCCCCACAATAAAAGAAACTAATACTATAATAATTCTTTTACGCATCTAATTTCTCCTTTAGCAATTCTTTGGCAATTTTAGGGTTAGCTTTGCCTTCGGATTTACGCATCAGCTGCCCGACTAAAAACATAAGCGCGTTATCTTTTCCGGATTTATAATCCGTTACAGATTTAGGATTTTGAAGGATAATTTCTTCCGCGAGTTTTTTTAATTCTCCGCTATCGGATATCTGGGCAAGGTTCTTTTCCTTAATAATCATTCCGGCCGTTTTACTGTTAACAATCATTTCGCTTAATACCGTTTTCGCGGATAAATGCGACAATTCATTTTTCTCTACAAAATTTAATAGCTCAAGCAGGTTAGCGGAAGATATATTCAAGCCAGATATACTCAATCCTCGGATATTTGCTTCAGATAGTAAAGGCCCGATAAACCAATTGACTACTAATTTTTTATCTTTGCCGGGATATGATTTAAAACATTCTTCGGCAAAAAAAGCGTCTTTCTTAGAAGCAACTAAAATTTTGGCGTCATAGATTGATAAGCCGTATTCTTTAACAAAGCGCTCTAATTTTTCATTAGGTAGCTCTGGAATGCTTTTTCTGATCTTCGTAATCTGCTCTTCTTTTATAATAAAAGGCGGCAGATCCGGTTCAGGAAAATAACGATAGTCTTTAGCTCCCTCTTTAGTGCGCATTGGTAAAGTCTTTGATCCTTTAGCGTCCCAAAGACGGGTCTCCTGAATAAGTTCTTTCCCCGTTTCTAGCAACTCTTTCTGCCGTTCGATCTCGTAGCTTAAAGCATCTTTTACGCCTTTAAAAGAATTCATATTTTTCAGTTCAGTCTTGGTTCCTAATTTTTTTTCTCCCTTAAGGCGTAAAGATATATTCGCATCACAGCGCAGAGAAC
>JBAZGV010000193.1:0-2545 GCA_041652675.1 Candidatus Omnitrophota bacterium | reverse complement strand
CCGCAGAGATGGATACCGGTATCCCTAATATCATGGGAGGGTTGAAATCTAAGGATCCGCGGACAACCCGGCTTGGTTCGGGTGGAAAATTTGTTAAAGGCGTATTTAATCTCTATCGTTCTCAAAATATGCCTTTTTCATCAAACCTACTTTTTAAGAACTCCGCGCAATTTAGCAATAATGTTTTAACGGCGGCGGAAGAGTTCCAGCTGGGTGGCCCTTATAGTGTGAGAGGCTACGCTCCGGGTGAATGCGCAGGAGACCGGGGGCTTTATTCCAGCGTGGAGTGGTCTTTTCCGTATTATTTCATTCCCAAGAAACTGAAAGTTCCTTTTACCAAAGAGACTTGGTATGATAATACTCGCTTTGTCCTTTTTTATGATTGGGGGACAACGCGGTCAAACTCAAGTTTTGATGATGTGAAATCCAGGACACTAAATAGTGCTGGTTTTGGTTTCAGGCTTAATTTAACTAACCGGCTATCGGCAAAGGTTGAATTTGCGTATCCAATTGGCGGGCCAAAATCATCAGATACTGCTCGTCAACATATGCAGCCTTGGATTGAATTTACGGTTAAAGATTTAAAAAAACGCCTGCCGGACTTGTCCGTCAGGTTTAGAAATGGTATGCTTATTAAATGGATTTGAAAATGACTTATAAAGTTCTAAAAATGTTTAGCTTAAAACCAACCCTGAAAACAGAGGGATTGTATTATTTTATTTTGATTATCAAAAAGGAGAATCATAATGCATAAACCACCAAGAATTATCTCTATTCTAATCTTAGTTGCTTTTCTTTTGTATCCAATGCACGGATTTGCTGCGGATTTGCCGCAAGGAGGGGAAGTAACCTACGGAAATGTCAGGGTTGTTTATGGGTCGGATGGGAAGGTGTTGGATATTTTTGTAGGGAGCGATCGCGTTATTATGAATTGGCAACAGTATAATATTGGTATTGAGAATATTGTTAATTATATGCGCGATGGTGGGGCTGCTTTTGTATTTCTGAACCGCGTTATTGGCGGAGATCCTTCAAATATCTTAGGTAAGCTTAATGCTTTAAAACGGGCATATTTTTATTATTAATCAAAATGGTGTTCTTTTTGGCCCTAATGCCCAGGTAAATGTCGGGGGTTTGATTGCTTCTTCTCTAGATATAAAGGATTCTGATTTCTTGGCAGGCAGGTATACTTTCTTTGGTAAAGGTGGTTCGGTAGTGAACCAGGGCTATATATCTGCTCCCGGAGGATATGTCGCTTTATTGGGTTCAACAGTAGATAACGCTGGGATAATTGAGGCTGATTTAGGTAGTGTTGCATTGGCTTCTGGGGAGTTGATAACCTTAAATTTGGATCCAGAAGGAATTATTTCTGTTGTAATTGACGAAGAGACTTCTGAAAACTTAGAGGGTAAAGATGACGCGGTAAAGAATACCGGGAAGATTACGGCTAAAGGCGGTAAAGTTATCTTAACTGCTAAAACATTAGACGGAATATTTAAGAGGGCCGTAAATAATGAAGGAATAATTGAGGCTAAGAGCCTGGTTGGGCGCAAAGGAGAAGTTGTTCTTTCTGCAGCTGGAGAAGAATCAGTGGTTTCTAACACCGGCACGATAGATGTTAGTGCAACAGAGGCTGGCGCAGGTGGCGGATCTATAGAATTAAGCGGAGGTAATCTTGATCTTGAAAAAGGTGTATTAAAAGCTACTGCTGAAGATGGAGAGGTGGGAAGGATTCTGCTTGATCCGTGGAATTGGGTTGTTGGAGATATCCAGGAATTCTTGTTTAATTCGTGGGGAGATGTAGATATTGAACTTACCGCTGGCAATAATGTTGATTTTATCCTTGGCAATTTCGGCGGTGACGACACGCTTAATTTAAATAATTTAATCAATGGAAGTTTTACTGTAAAAGCAGGCAGGGATATAAATCTAAACAACGACTCCATAGTTACTCAAGGCGGTGGTATTAATTTACTTGCTGATATGCCTGTTATAGGTTGGTGGGGAAATCCCCAAGATGGTATTGGCAATGTAAATTTGGGTAGTGGTGCAGGGCTTAATTCAAATGGCGGTAATATCAATTTAAGCGGTGTTGATATTAATTTATCCGCATTAGTTAACGCCGGATCAGGCGATGTTATGATTAATGCGCAGAATGCGATTTTAGATGGTAACGATGCAGATCCTAATATTATCGCGGATAACCTTTCGCTTTCTGCTGTAAACGGTATTGGTTCGGGCGATGCACTCGAGACGCAGGTTAATTCATTAGAAGCAAGCAATACAAACAATAATATAGAGATAGATAATACCGGTGATCTCAGAATAGCCAATAGTGGGATTACCAATGGTTCAGGCGATGTCAATATTGGGGTTCATTCTGATCTAGTTGTAGATGCCGCGATTAATACAAACTACGGCGATGTTAATCTTAGCGCCGACGGAAGCATTACTCATACCGCAAATGGAGATGTTTTTACTAAAAGAGGTAACTTTACCGGCAATGCGGCAATAAATGGCGGAAATGGCGGTTATACATTTGAAG
>JBAZGV010000192.1:0-2552 GCA_041652675.1 Candidatus Omnitrophota bacterium | reverse complement strand
CACCCATGAACCCAACCGGCCAAATGGCTTTTTAGCCTGTGTTTTTATTAGTTTGCTGATAATCGTTAGCGCATCAACCTGGGCCACAATAGAATCAAAAAGCTTTTCCGCAAGCTGGACAAAAGCATTCAAATTATAGAGCTTAAAAGAATACCCGTTTAGCCCGGCAAAACCGCTTTTACCGCCATAATGTATGTTGGGAACAAAACTTAGGTCAGTTAAAGTCGAGACTATGCCAAGCATGATGGAAGCACTTACTCCTTCTCCTGACCTGAATATTTTATCCTGGCGGGAATATCCGGCATAGGCATTAAAAAGAAAATCGCTCCCTACCCCTGCCCTGCGTAAAGCTAAAATCATCAACCATAATTCCACCCAATCTAAATCATTTTCTGTGCTATGCACCAAAACTACATTCTGACCTTCGAGCCCTTCGGGTAGAATAATCCCCCAGCTTAAAGGATCTTCTTCAGTCTTATCAATTTCAATTTTTTCTGCATGAGCATTAATAATTTTTGCTGCCTCTTCGGCATCAGGCTGAAAGCGGGCATGCTGATAAAGAACGCGATGTACCCATACCCCCAATTCTTTTTTAGTTGCCATGGGGGGCAGACTAACCGGAAAATTTCCGGCAGCCAAGCCATTGGAGTAAAAAAGTTCATCGCAAACACAAAGAAATATTGCATCCAAGCCGTTAGTAACCTGCCCATCCCTCTCTAAGACAAAATTAATATGTTGGGCCTTGTTTAAACGTAAATTACCCATCACCAACATAAGTTTCACCATATCATGGCAATTCTTGATATGATAACGAATTGTAGCATCAGCTGAACCTAATAGATACGGATTCAGTATTAAAGGATTCCATTCACCATCGGGGAAACGGCCGCACTCAATTCCGACCAGCCCCTTTTCAGTCATTACAGTAATTAATTCAACGGGGGAAAGGTTCTCTGCGGATAGATAAGAAATAAACTCACTTTCTAATTTAATATTTTGTTCATGAGGCAATCCCATTAAAGCGCCTAACTCATGCAGGATAGTCAAGGCCACGGATAGTGGGCTTTTAAGAAAGGGGGCGTCAAAATACAATTCTCCTTCAAAAAAAGTTCCATAGAATAAACTAAAAGGCCCAGCACGTAATTTACCTTGATCGGCAAGCATCTCTTCCAATTTCGGAATCCAATAAGAATTTCCTTTAGCTGAAACAAATTTACGCACCAATTCTGCCGCTAGATCCAATTGCACAAATTCTGCGGCATCCAGAAAACGCAGCTTATTATTTTTTCCCGTAATCTCAGCCGCGACTTCCTCCGGAGTCAGAGATAAGCCAGATTTGGAGCGGGCGGCATCTTTATTGGAATAATTTTCATTTAATTTACCTTTCACGGAATCACCCTCAGCCTTAACCCTGACAATCTCTTGCACTGTAATCTGCCCGGTAGCTAAAGCAATGAATAGCTGCTTCATAGATGTAAATTCCAAAGTCATCAGGATTGTTTCTTCCGGTAAAGTAATCTTAGTTTTCTTCCAAATCGCTTCTCCCTGCGCCTGCGCTTGCTGCTTAATCAATGTTAAATCAAATAACCTCTCCTCTATTGCTTTATTTCCACGCTTAGCTAATGCCATACACGTATAGAGCTCCTCTGCCCAGAATAAATCATACTTATAAATTAGCGGGCTGATAAATTCACGCATCGGTAACTCCCGATTAATTTTTATTCCCAGGATTTCGGATAATATCTGCGATCCTTCCCGAACCAGGCTCTCTTGATAACCTGGCTTATTCTTACCATTATAAGAGGATAAAGCTAATACCATAAGAGTACGCGGATGCTTAGCTGAACCGCGAATCTCCCCGGAACGCAACTCTCCCTGATTTCTTTCGATTAAATAATTTTCTTTTTCTTGTACTGAGACAATAGTACATCCCGGAGTTATCGCTTCGGTGGCTTTTCTTTCTGTGGGCCGACTCCCGGACAAAGGAATAGCTGACTGATGCGTAAGCATCGCCTGTTCTTCTTCATCGCTTGACTCCAAAGCGCTCATAAAACTTATTTCTTCCTGCATCTCCAGCACGCCTTTAAAATTCTGGCTGAAACGGTTAATTCTAGGTAAAGCCGCAAAATCCGCGGCCGTTGCTTGTTTTCTTAACCTTAAAGCATGGCCGTTCTGAGCCCAAAGAACATAAACATAGTCTTTAATATCACCGGAATTATAAATGGCTAGAAAATCCTCGAAGAAATTTCCGTTTTGGACTTCTACCGGATCAAAAAAGAATTTCTTGCCGGGGTTTTCTTCTTTTGCCTTTTTTACCCAGTGAGCAGCTTCTCCAATAGCATAGCGGTTATATTCTTGGCGATCCCAAAATATCTGTATTTCAATGCAGCGACCCTGGGCATCCTTTAAATTAATATGATATGCATGATATTTTCCCCATTTTTCTTCAAAATCTTTAGGCTCGGCCGCGCCAAAGTATTCCAGCAATAACCCTAAAACTCTATCCCGGTCAGCCGCATTCTCAACAATTAAACGCAGCCCGAAAATATCCA
>JBAZGV010000191.1:0-2557 GCA_041652675.1 Candidatus Omnitrophota bacterium | reverse complement strand
TATACTTTCAGTGCATCTTTCGCGAATGGCCGAAGATTTGATTTTGTGGTCGACAAAAGAATTTTCATTTATCGATATAGATTTTTCATTTTGTACCGGCTCAAGTATTATGCCGCATAAAAAGAATCCAGATATTTTGGAACTGATTAGAGGGTCAGTCGGAAAAGTCCAGGGAAGCCTATCTAATGTTTTAATATTGATGAAAGGCCTACCCTCATCATATAACAGAGACCTGCAGTTGGATAAGCCTCCGCTTTTTGAAGCTGTAGATACGGTGAGAGATATTTTGGAGATATTTATTGCACTTTTTGAAAACATCGTCATTGAAAAAGAGAAAATTGCTTCTCGGTTAGCCGATGAATCTTTGTTTTCAGTAGATGTAGTAGAGTATTTAATTAAGAAAGGCGTATCCTACAGAGAAGCTCATGATATAGTCGGTAAATTGGTTAGGGGTTGTTTGGATAAAGGCAGGAGGATCTCCGATTTAAGTGACAAGGAGCTCAAGGGGTACTCTTCAAAGCTCCAACCAGACGTTAAAAAGATTCTTAATGCCTGGGCTTCGGTTGATTTAAAAAATTCTTTAGGAGGTACGAGTCCAAGATTAGTAGATAGGCAGATTAAATCATGGAGCAAGAAAATAAATGCATGATTTTAAATATAAAAACAACAATCTTTATTGTGAAAAGGTAAGAGTTGAGGATCTGGCGCGGCGTTTTGGCACGCCTCTTTATATCTATAGTTACCATACTTTAGTCAGCCATTTTATTAAATTAAGAGATGCCTTTAAATCTATTAACCCTTTGATATGCTATTCGGTTAAAGCAAATTCCAATCTGACAATTCTCAAAGCGCTAGTAGATAAAGGCGCCGGGTTGGATATCGTATCCGGTGGAGAATTATTCCGGGCGCGAAAAGCCGGATGCCCGCCTGAAAAAATAGTTTATGCTTCAGTAGGCAAGACTACGCTTGAGATAGAGGAGGCGATAAAATCAGGAATTTTATTCTTTAATGTCGAGTCTTATCCGGAGTTGGAAAATATACAGCATATTGCTAAAAGATTAAGGAAGGCGGTTAATGTTTCATTGCGTATTAATCCGGATGTTGAGCCGAAGACGCATAAATATATCACTACGGGTAAACTGACTAATAAGTTCGGTATAGATTTTAAAAGCGCCAAGCAGATTATTCTTTTGGCCAGGGCTTTTTCCTACCTTAAGATTACCGGATTGCATATACATATTGGTTCGCAGATAACTACTTCTACGCCCTACGTCGCCGCGCTAAAAAAGGTTATTGCTTTTATAGCGGCGCTTAAAAAAGAAGGGGTAGCTTTAGAATATCTGAATATCGGTGGAGGATTAGGGATTATTTATGATAAAGAGGCGCCGCAGACGGCGCAAAGATTCGCCTCACAAGTTTTGCCCTTGCTTAAAAAAACCGGCCTAAAAATAATTATGGAACCGGGCAGGTTTATCGTAGGTAATGCCGGGGTATTGGTTGCAAAGGTTCTTTATATTAAAAATACACCTAAGAAGAAATTTATTATAGTTGACGCGGGGATGAATGATTTGATCCGCCCTGCCCTTTATGAAGCTTATCATACTATTCTCCCATTAAATAAGATAAAAGGCAAAGAGATGGCGGATATGGTCGGCCCAATATGTGAAAGCGGCGATTTTATTGCCAAAGGCAGGAGCTTGCCAAAAGTAAAAGAAGGTGAATATTTAGCAGTAATGGGTGGGGGTGCATATGGTTTTAGTATGTCTAGTAATTATAACTCCAGGAGACGCGCAGAAGAAGTTATGGTCTCTAAAGATAAGGTATTCGTAATCAGAACAAGAGAGGCTTATCAGGATTTGATCCGTAATGAATCGATTCTGAAGTTAAGAAGATGAAAAAGATAAAGTTTACCAAGATGGTTGCTTCTGGTAATGATTTTGTAGTAGTAGAGAATAATGAGCTGTCAGCGAAATCTGTTTGTGATAGAAAATTCGGTATTGGCGCGGATGGGCTTTTAGTTTTGGGCAAGTCCAGGAGCGCAGATATAAAGATGCGTATATTTAATGCCGACGGTTCAGAAGCGGAAATGTGCGGTAATGGCGCGCGTTGTACTGCGTTTTTTGCCGTTCATCAATTAGCCTGCTCGAAGAAAGTATCAATAGAGACAAAGGCCGGAATAATAAAAGCAGAAGTAAATAAAGATATTGTAAGGATAAAGCTAACAGAGCCAAAAGGCCTAAATTTAGATATCCCAATAAAAATTAACGGCCGGTTACTGCGGGTAAATTTTATTAATACAGGCGTGCCGCACGCAGTAATTTTTGTTTCCGGAATAGATAAGATAGATGTTGATAATATAGGCAGGGCGGTACGTTATCATAAGAGATTCTCTCCGGCGGGGACTAATGTAAATTTTGTCGAGGTTTTGGGTAAAGATGCTATTAGAATACGAACATATGAAAGAGGGGTAGAGGGTGAGACTCTGGCTTGCGGCACCGGGAGTACTGCCGCAGCCCTGGTCTTTGCCTTAAAGAATAGCGTAGAAAATTTGGTTAAG
>JBAZGV010000190.1:0-2557 GCA_041652675.1 Candidatus Omnitrophota bacterium | reverse complement strand
ATGCCCGTGTTGAATAAAGGGATAAAATTAAGGTGATTTATGAAAAAGAATAAAATATTAAAGTTAGGGCTGCCTAAGGGGAGCCTGCAGGAAGCAACTTTTAGGATGTTTGGAAAGGCCGGATTCAAAGTTTCTCTGCCTAGTGAACGCTCATACTTTCCGTCGATAAATGATGTTGAGATTAAGCCCGTGCTTTTGCGTGCCCAGGAGATGTCTCGTTATGTGCAAGACGGAGCGCTTGATTGCGGAATTACCGGTAATGATTGGATACTGGAGAATAGATCGGAAGTTGTAAGAGTGACAGATTTAGTTTATGCTAAGCAGAGTTTAAGCAAAGTGCGCTGGGTATTGGCTGTGCCTCAAGATTCAGGAATTAAATCCCCAAAAGACTTAAGGGGGAAGCGCATAGCTACAGAGTTAGTCAATGTTACAAAAGAATATTTTAAGAAAAACAAAGTTAAAGTAGACGTAGAGTTTAGCTGGGGCGCAACTGAAGTTAAGGTCAGCGCCGGATTAGTAGATGCCATTGTAGAACTTACCGAGACAGGGAGTTCCTTAAGGGCGAATAAATTAATTGAGATTGCCACGCTCTGTGAGTCAACCTCGCAGTTTATCGCTAATAAGGATTCTTATAGGGATTCTTGGAAGAGATCGAAGATGGAAGAGATTACTCTTCTTCTAAAGGGCGCGATTGCCGCGGAAGAAAAAGTCGGCCTGAAGATGAACGTAAAGAAAGAGGACTTAAGAAAAGTTATCGCTAAGCTGCCGGCATTAAAAAAGCCGACCATATCAGGGCTTTCTGATGATGGCTGGTTTGCTATTGAGACGATAATTGACGAAAGAGTCGTGCGTCAGATTATACCGGGTTTGAAGAAAGCGGGGGCGCAAGGTATTATTGAATATCCGTTGAACAAAGTAATATATTAGCTCATAGATCATAGTTGATAGCTCATAGATAAATCTTTTCCTACGAGCTACGAGCTATGAGCTGCGAGCGACAAAAGGAGCGAGCAATGCCTTGCGGTAAGAAAAGAAAAAGACAGAAGATTAAGACGCATAAAAGGAAAAAGATGCGCCGTAAGCTTCGTCATTTGAAGAAGAGAGCCTGGGGATAAAAGGAAGTGCCTAAGAGGCTTGTCCGGGTGATTTTTCTGGCGTTTATGATTCTCTCTTTCGCTAAAGGGAGCGCGCCTGCTTCAGAGAATAAATCCTCGTTAGCTTTAACTCATTATATCATGGCCTTGCTTTATGATAATTCAGGTGAGTTAGGCTTGGCGGTTAAGGAATACGAGGGGGCTTTAAAGCTTGATAACGAAAATCCCTTAGTGCATCTTAATTTCGCGGTAACTTTGATCAGAAGAAATGAAGTTAACCGCGCCAGGGAAGAGCTAAATTATGCCAGCAAGCTTGATCCTAAAGCTACAGAGCCGCATGTAGTATTAGCTCTTTTGAATTTAACAGAAGGCAAGCTTGATTTAGCTGCTCAAGAATACGAGATAACGCTTAAAAACGCCTCAAACCTTAATCCAAAGAATATAGATATATATAAGAGCTTAGGGGCATTGTATCTTAGGCAGAATAATATAAAGAAAGCCGAAGATACCTATCGCCTTATTTCAGAACTTGCGCCTCAAGATCCTGATGTCCATTTCTATCTGGGTGTTATTTACAGCGAGCTTAATAATAATGTTCTTTTAGAAAAAGAGTTAAAAAAGGCTATATTTTTAAAACCGGATTATGCCGAAGCGCTTAATTTCTTAGGATATGTTTATGTAGAAAATAATAAGAATTTTAAGGATGCCGAAAGCTTGATCAGAAGGGCGCTTAAGATTGAGCCGGATAATGGAGCTTATTTAGATAGCCTGGGTTGGCTTTATTATAAAAGAGGAAGAATCGTAGAAGCGAAAGAAGCCTTGGAGAAAGCAGCTTCTCTTGTCTCGGATGCGGTTATTTTCGATCATTTAGGGGATGTATTTTTTAAAATGAGAGATACTAATAGCGCCAGAGTTAACTGGCAGGAATCTTTAAGGTTAGATTCTAAGCAGGAAAACGTAGAGAAAAAGATCAGGGCGTTAAAAGATAAATGAAGTATACCCAAGATAAGATAAAGGAATTAGAAAATCAAGCGAGAAAGATTCGCCGTCTGATTATTAAGATGATAGCGCATGCTGGTTCAGGCCACCCCGGGGGAAGTTTATCCGCAACAGATTTAATTACAGCGTTATTCTTTTCAGTATTAAAACACGATCCTAAGAACCCTAAATGGCCCTCTAGGGATAGATTTCATATGTCCAAAGGGCATTGTTGCCCTTTATGGTATGCTCTTTTAGCTGCGACCGGTTATTTCCCGGAAGATAAACTAATGACGCTAAGGCAATTAGGTTCAATGTTGCAGGGGCATCCGGATAGGCGCACACCCGGCATAGAATCCGCCTCCGGTTCTTTAGGGCAGGGGTTATCCGTTGCTTTAGGCATGAGTTTAGCGGCAAGAATTGATAAGGCAGATTACCGTATATATGTGCTTATGGGTGACGGAGAGATACAGGAAGGAAATATT
>JBAZGV010000189.1:0-2560 GCA_041652675.1 Candidatus Omnitrophota bacterium | reverse complement strand
ACTGCCGTCGTATTTTTGTTGTTCTTTACGCGTTATGGCTTAAGCTACGATTTCTTCTTTTATATAGTTTTATCCTGCGCTTTAATTATCGCTACGTTTATAGATATCCCGCATAGAATAATTCCGGATGAAATAAGCGTAGGAGGGATTATCGTTGGTTTTGTCTTAAGCTCGGTAAGGGGGGTTAATATCAACCCTTTCGCGTTTAGTTTCGCCCCAATGTTAAATTCTGTCTTGGGTATTATCGTCGGAGGTGGAGTTATTTTTCTTACTGGCTGGCTATTCGATTCGATCTATTTCAAATTGCTTAAGAAACCTCCAATCGGCGGAGAGACTGAATCTATGGGGGGAGGAGACGTAAAACTTTTAGCGATGATTGGCGCATTCTTAGGCTGGCAAAGAGCTGCTATGTCTTTTTTTCTGGCTCCTTTTTTTGGCGCAGCGGTAGGAATTTATATGCTTATCATTAAAAAAGACCATACCATACCTTATGGCCCATTTTTATCTTTGGCCGCGCTTATCTCTATATTCTGGTCTGATAAGATAATACGCCTCTTAATTCCTTAGAGAGATTATATGGTGGTAGAGAGTAAACCAACAGATTTTATTGCCCAAAAAAGAGCGGGAATTTTGATTCCGCTTTTTTCCATTTATTCTAAAAATACATTTGGTTGCGCTGATTTCAATGATTTAAAATTGGCCGTTGATTGGATAAAAGAGACAGGCAGCTCTATGCTGCAACTTTTGCCAATGAATGAGATGGGCCCGGCTTTTTGCCCTTATGACGCTTTAAGCTCTTTTGCCCTGGATCCGCTTTACCTTTCCTTTCTGGATTTGCCTTTTCCTAAAAACAGATCAATTAAAAGACAGATTGTAAGCCTGAAAAATAACTTTTCTTCTTCAGCCAGATTCGTAGATTACGCGTTTAAGAATGAAAAGATGCGGCTTTTACGGGAAATATTCTTAATGAATCCCGCGTTGGATTCAAAAGAATGGTCAAGTTTTAAAGATGCAAATTTTTATTGGTTAAATGATTTTGCTTTGTATAAAGCGCTTAAGAACTATCATCAGGGAGCTGCTTGGTATGATTGGGAAGATAAATTTAAGAATAGGGATAATCAGGCTCTAGATAAATTTAGAGAAGAGCATATTAGTGAAGTTAACTTTGAGTTGTGGCTGCAGTGGCAGGCTTATGAGCAATTTAAGGAAGTAAAGATTTATGCATTTCGCAAGAGAATTCTGATTAAAGGCGATTTACCTATTTTAGTTTCACGTGATTCAAGTGATGTTTGGTCTCATTCAAATTTCTTTAAACTTGAATTTGCCGCCGGAGCTCCTCCGGATATGTATTGCGCAAAGGGGCAACGCTGGGGTATGCCTACTTATAATTGGGAACAGATTGCCGATGATAAATATAGGTATCTTAAGGAGAAGTTAAAATTCGCGGAAAACTTCTATGATATTTTAAGAATTGACCATGTGGTGGGATTATTCCGTATCTGGAGTATCCCCTATAATGATTCTTTAGAGAATCAGGGGTTAAACGGATCCTTTGACCCAGCCTACGAACCTGATTGGGGTTTGCATGGAAGGAACATACTGGAGGTGATACAAAAAAGCACAAAGATGTTCCTCTGTGCTGAAGATTTAGGGGTTATACCTAAGGTTTGCACAGATGCATTGAGAGAATTTGGTATCCCGGGTAATGATGTTGGGCGTTGGGTAAAAGACTGGAATATTAAACATGATTTTCTTGATGCGCAGGATTATCGTCAGGTTTCCGTGTCAATGCTTTCTACGCACGATACCACTAATTGGGCTGCTTGGTGGGAGTATGAGGCAGGAACAGTGGATGAAGCGCTTTTTGTACGTAAGTGCAGCGACCATCGCGGTATAGGATTTGATACGGTAAGGGATAAATTATTCGATATAAGCCGTTCTTGTCATGGCAGGTTGCGTTGGAGAGAAGAGGTTAATTCAGTCGATAAGTTGATAGCAGGGCTTTCTCCGGCTAAAGCTGTTCCTCCAGAGCATCTTGGAGATTTTGTGGATCTCTGGAAAAATAGTTTCCATGAAAAAGAAAAGTTATGGAAGCATTTAGGCTTGTCCGGAGCAATACGCGAGAAATGCGATTGCCAGATTATGCAGGCAGTTTTGAGATTCAGCTTGGATACAAGCTGCGTATTTTGCATAAATACTATTTTTGATTGGTTGTACTTAGCCGGTTTATTAGAAGGTGATCCTTATCAATACCGGATTAATACTCCCGGGACAGTTTCTAAGATTAACTGGTCGTTAAAGATTCCGATTCCACTCGAAGATTTACTAAAACATAAAATTACCCGTGAAATCCGCGAGATGGTTAAATTATCCAGCAGGGTATAAGAATGCCTCTGCCAAGTTTCTCGCTCAAGTCGCTTTTCCGCCATAAAGCGTTGGCGGACGGCAAAGGTCTCTCGTATTTTTGGCGGCTGCTGAACTCGCCCCTCGCACTCTAGTGCTCGGGGCTCAAACAGTATCGCCGTCCAGCACTAACTTTAAGAATTAGTGCTGGATGCCC
>JBAZGV010000188.1:0-2571 GCA_041652675.1 Candidatus Omnitrophota bacterium | reverse complement strand
TCTTAATCGTCTCCCATTTACTTGCCCCTAAAGAAAGGGATGCTTCGCGTATTGAATGAGGCACAGCCATTAAAGCCT
Source organism: Candidatus Omnitrophota bacterium (assembly GCA_041652675.1). Lineage (GTDB taxonomy): Bacteria > Omnitrophota > Gorgyraeia > Gygaellales > Profunditerraquicolaceae > Sherwoodlollariibacterium. Next base: position 2,493 of record JBAZGV010000188.1, on the reverse strand, counting down.
CTTGTGATGCAGAAATTATTAATGGCAATGCCAATATGCCAAGCGTCAGGCTCCCGGAGAGTATAGATACTCCAAAACCAAAGTAATTTACAAATACCGCTAAGCCAAAAAGCCCGAATACCACTGAAGGAACACCGGCTAAATTATTAATACTTATGCGGATAATACTAACTATAATGCTCTTAGGCGAATACTCGCAGAGGTATACCGCACAAGCAAGCCCTAATGGCACGGCGAGAATCATAGATCCCAAAGTCAGATAAAATGTCCCCAGGATAATCGGAGCAACTCCTCCTTCAGTCATAGCGTTTCGCGGAACCTTGGTCAGAAAATCCCAGGAAATAACCCGTATCCCCCTTACAAATATAAAATAGATAATTGCCCCTAAGAAAAACAGTGTTACTATCATACATAAAAAAAGAGAAAAAAATCCGATCTTTTGAGTAATATCGCGTTTCATCCTGATAATCCTAATCTTATCCTGAACCTACGGGATATTATTTCAGCTATAATATTAAAAATAAATGTAACCAGAAACAATACCAGCGCGATCGCAAAAAGCGCATGATAATGATTTCCTCCCATTGGTGCTTCTCCCATCTCAGCGGCGATTGCTGCGGTCATCGGCCTCGCCGGCTCTAAGAATGTATGCGGTATGACCGCTGCGCCTCCGGCAACCATTAATACTGTCATCGTCTCGCCAATCGCCCGGCTCATCCCTAAAATTATAGCAGTAGATATCCCTGACCCTGCAGCAGGAATCACTACCTGAGTTAAAGTTTGCCAACGCGTTGCACCTACGGCAAAAGATGCCTCTCTGAAAGAACGAGGAACGTAACTTAGGGCATCTTCCGCTATACTACATACGGTTGGAGTTGCCATAAGCCCGAGTATTAAGCTTGCATTTAAAGCAGTCATACCGGTGGGAAGATTAAATCTCTCTTGCAAAAAAGGAGTTACAATAACCATCCCGAAGAATCCATAAACAACCGAAGGAATACTCGCTAAAAGCTCAATAACGGGTTTTAGAAACTGCCGCTGCTTAAACCCCGCGATCTCGTTTAAATAAAGGGCACTTCCTACGCCTAAAGGTACACATATTAAAACTGCACCAAAAGTAACCCAAATAGATCCTAATATAAGCGGTAATATTCCAAACTCAGGGGGTTCATAAGTAGGGTACCATTTTTGACCAAATATGAATTTAAAGAAACCAACATCTTTGAATATAGGCGTACCTTCTCTAAATAAAACAATAACTATACCAACAAGAAAAATAAGCGACGAAAAAGCTAGAATAGTAAATATCCACTTATATAGCTTTTCTCTTACACGTTTATAGTTCATATCATATATAGCTGGAGGCGCGGCAGGCTGTTAAGCCTGCCGCGTTGTCAGGCAAATGAGTAAACGCTTATTTACTTTAACCCGACATAACCTTGAGTCTCAACTAAACTTTGCCCTTCCGGACTCTTCACAAAATCAAGGTATGCTTTTATCATACCCTGAGGCTTGCCATTTGAATACATGAAGAGTGGGCGTGTGACAGAATATTTACCAGAAAGGACTGTCTCCCTTGAAGGCATTACTCTTTCAATCTCAATAGCCTTAAGATCTGACGACATAAAACCTAACCCTACATAACCAATTGCCTGCGGTGTTTGAGCTATAATCTGCGCAACCGCCTGATTTGACGCCTGCATTAGGGCACCAGGCATTACCTTCTCCCCTTTCATAACCAATACACCAAAAGCTTCAAAAGTCCCACTTGAAGTATCACGAGAAACAACCACAATTTTCCCGGGGTTACCCCCTAATTTCCCCCAATCAGAGGTTTTTCCGGTGAATATATCCATAATCTGTTTTTTAGATAATTTAGATATTGAATTTGCCTGGTTTACTACAACCGCAATCCCGTCAAGTGCGACGATATGCGCAACTGGATCCCTGCCATTAGCAGCCGCTTTTTCAATCTCAACATCTTTAATTGGTCGGGATGAATCTGCAATATCGCAGGTCCCATCAATAAGCGCGGCAATACCTACACTTGAGCCGCCTCCACGCACAGTTATATCAGTATTAGGATTCTTATCCATAAATACTTCTGCCGTCTTCTGGGCGATAGGAAGCACCGTTGTAGAACCGGCCAAGACAACCTTTTCGGCAAAGCAGGTGCCTGTAACTAGGCTTAAAACTACTATTCCTGAAAGCATCAACATTACTAACCTTTTCATCTTAAACTCCTCCTCTATTTATATTAAAACTTCATATTCCAATCAAACTGCACCAGCGTTTCAGGAGCCTTGGCGCCGATTGTGCTCCAGGAACGGTATATATCTAAACCTAAAGAAGTATTTTTTCCTAGACCGAATGTAAGCTCTCCCTCATGGCTTCTCATGCCCGTTTTGCCACCGTAACGATCAGAATCAGGTAAAACATCAAGCACGGCATCTCTACCAAGCATGGCATATAGGTATTTAAACTGCCAATCTC
>JBAZGV010000187.1:0-2601 GCA_041652675.1 Candidatus Omnitrophota bacterium | reverse complement strand
AGTCTTTTTTACTTCATCAATATAAATACTCCATCTTCTCTCCGGGTCGAGATCATGAAGCAATACAGGACTCATTCTCGTAGGTCTATCTCCCTGTAAAGAATCCCCACTGATCTCCGAAGGAGATCTTCCCCGAGCTGCCTTTCCTTTACGTATCTCCTCAGGAAGCATCGTCTCAATCGCTTCTCCAAGAGATGAAGCATAATAATCAGAGATTTTCTTAGCCAAAATAAGCATAGATTTATTTAATATAGGTTTTTCATCAATCAAGTTTAATATGGGCTTAATATTCTTTACACTGGAATTATTAACAAGGCCAACAACATAGCCAACTAATTTTCTATTGCAGAAATTTACGAGTACTCTTGACCCAAAACTAATATTTTCTTGAAAAGTTAACGGAAGAGAATAATCAAAAGCCACATCTATAGGAAGACCTAGAACAACTTTAGCGTATAACACCGGCGATCTCCTGACAGGCAAGAGGCTTCTTTATTTCCTCTAACCTCTCCTTCATTAAATTTAATTTATCAGGATTATTCTTCAATTCCATAACCATCTCTTTAAGCTGGCAGATATTTTTTGGAACCAAACCGACTCCCAATCTTCTTAGGGCTTCTACATTAGCAGACTCCTGCCCTGGTATCATAGAGATGAAAATTGGAGCTAAATCCATATTAATAACTTCGGCAATGGTTGAGCCTCCGGCCTTAGTCACTATGCAATCGGAAACAGCCATGAGCTCTTCAGCATTCTCGATAAAACCAAATACTTTTACATTAGGAATATTCTTTTTTAAGAGACGCCTGTGCAATCTTTCATTAGATGCGCAAACAACCAAAACCTGAAGATCGGAAGATAGAAATTCTGCAATTTTTTCAAGCGGGCCGATACCCTCAGAACCGGTCATAAGTAAAACAGTAAATTTATCAGGATTAATCCCAATCTTGCGGGCTAATGTTATTCTATCAAATTGTTTTAGGAATTTCGGATGAAAAGGCAGGCCAAAAACTTTTATTCTTTCAGGGCTTACACCTTCTTTTAAAAGCCTCTCTCTAGTAAAATCCGAGGCTACAACATATAAATCTGTCCCCTCCGCGATCCAATATGGATGCACGCCGAAATCAGTAATAACCGTAATCAACTTGGATTTTATCTTCTTGTTCCGCTTTAAGAGCGCTGCTATATCTGCTGAAAGAAAATGTGTTGAAATGATCACATCGGGATTCTTGCGTATGAGATAGCGAATAAAACTTATAGAATTGATATTGTTAACGAATGTTGCAATGGGCGAACTTAGGAAGCGGAAAAGTTTAAACTCCGTGAGCCAAAAAGCAAAACGCCATAAAGCAACTGCATATTTTACTAAGAATGAATACCCGAAAGTATAGTCAAACCTAAATAAGGCATTAGTCTTATCAAGGACATCAATTATCTTTACGCCTAAATCAGTATGATTATCTTTTAGGTAATCATAGATGGCCTCAGCTGCCCTGCGATGCCCTGCACCAGATGAAGCATAAACAATTAATACTCTCATAGTTTTATTAAAAATTTTACCGCTTCCAATAAATCCTTAAAAACAAAATCCGGGATTATTTCCCATTCGTCCATATTCTTTATTCTTTCTTTCCCCGAAAAAACCAAAATTGATTTACAGCCGGCGTTATTCGCTGTAAAAATATCCCGGATAGTATCGCCAACAAAACACGCTTCTTTAAGAACAAAACCAAACTCCTTGGCAGCCAACTTAAGCATTCCAGGTTTTGGCTTACGGCAACCACACCCTGCTTCTTTACGGTGAATACAATAATAAACCTTTTCGATCTTGCCACCGGCATCTTCAATACCGAAGAGCATCTTGGCAGTTATAGCATCAAGAGTTTTCTTGCTGTAAATACCCCTGCCCACGCCTGCCTGGTTAGAAGCAATAAATACTCTGAATCCCGCCTTACTCAATAACGCAATTGCTTTTTTAGCTCCCGGTAAAAACCTGAACTTATCCAGGGATGTTACATATTGCTTATCTCCAGGATATTTATTAATTACTCCATCACGATCAAGAAATATTACTTTCATTTTTCTATTACTTTTATACTGCCTGCTTTATTTTTCATCTCCCAATACTTAGCATAAGTCATTAACTGATAAGCGCTGGAAGCAAGTGCCATCATAAAACCAATATAACCGTCTTTTTTGCCTTTTTTGACATAATAAAACTTAATATAACGCGAGATTGCTTTAACCATACACAGGCCAAAACTCATCTTCCTTCCATCCCTAAACCATTTCTTCGCTTCAAAGTCAGTCTGATGATTTAATTTTGAGAAAAGATTCCTAAAATCTCTATAAGCGTAATGAATTATGTCAGATTTAAGGGTATAAGTCGGGCCCTTTAAAAAAGCCCGAGGATGATACTCTGCCTCTTCTTCGTAGCGAAATTCTTTTTTAGCGTACATCTTGAGTTTTGCGTTAGGATACCAACCTCCGTATTTAATCCAGTAATCACCGATAAAATTTCTATGTGGGATATTGTATCCGTTAAACTTCGGGCCTTCTTTAAATATTTTAATAATCTCATCCCTTAGCTCAGGAGTAACC
>JBAZGV010000186.1:0-2613 GCA_041652675.1 Candidatus Omnitrophota bacterium | reverse complement strand
GTGGTTTACTCGAATTGCGACTTTGATGTAACCATACCCCAGTTATTAACCTTATTATACCCCTGCCAATATGCTTGTCAAACAAAAACAAGCACCTTAAATCTTTTATCTAGCGCAGTACTTTTTTGCTTTAGCAAAAAAGTATCCCAAGCCCTTTCGAGCTTGAGATTAATTAAATATTGTGTCCCTATACTTCCTTAGTTTTAAGAAAATATCGATTACAGCTTTAGGTAAGCATCTCAAAGTTAAATTCATACACCCCATCCTGATCTTGAATAATAAAACCTCTTTTCTTTAATACTTCTAAGTCTCTCCTTGCAGTCCTCTCGCCTACTTTACCATAAATAACCTTAAATTTATCTTTTTCAAATAAATCCTTAAGAGAAACTTTCTCATTAAACTCTTGTAATAACACCAATAAATTATATTGCCTTTGAGAAATAACCTTATTTTTTTTAGAATAGAGTAAATAGTCTCTAATCGCGAGTAACTTGACCATTAAAAATATTCGAGACCTAATCTCATTTAGTGACACAATAAGTCCTTTTCCAAAAAACTCAAGGAAAGGAGTAATATCATAATCTTTGTTATTCTCCGATAAAGAAAATGCCCAGAAATATTCATCGATGTTTTTATAATAGAAATTTGACAACATATGGGGAACATACTTAATACCTGAACTCTTCAGAAACATAGCTTCAATCGCCCTCGCAGTTCTCCCATTTCCATTGCCAAAAGGATGTATACGGCCTAAATAATAATGTGCTAAAGCTGCTCTTATAGCTGGATCTTCGGCTAATACATCCGGACCATTTAACCATGAAACTAGGTATTTCATTAATATCTTTATATCTTCAAGGATCTTTGGTGGGATATACGTCCCTCCGTGCCCTTTATCGCCCACCTCAACATTATGATTCCGATAGTGCCCTGGATAATTATCTTTGTAATTGCAGTCTTTTGTTATTAATTGATGAAACATCCTTATTTGATCTTCAGTAATTATATGTTTATCTTTCTCTGGTTTAATTTTCCTAATCTCACTATAAACACTTTTTAAACCTAATATTTCTTTTTCAGCAAGATCCAACTCACGATTCTTAACTTCTTCCGAAAGTACTTTTCCGACTGACTCCTCAGTAAGTGGGTTGCCTTCAATAGCCGCAGTGCCAAAAATAGATTTCTTAATAAGATCCTCTTCTATCTGGGAAGCTCCATCAGGTAAAATAGGTATATCTTTAACAGTTTTAAATAAAATCTTTGCCTCAAATAACAATTTATCTATTTTATCCTTATCATATTTTAAACTAAAAGGAAAATAACCAGATTTGAATGTTTCAACTTTATTAACCAGATTTTTGTCACTCATTTTGTCATACCTAACCCTTTCTATAGCAATATGAAGTATACACTGCACTTACTATTTTGTCAAGCATTTTGTCACTGAAAGTGCCGAGAATATCGTTACAATGCCTCTACCTCCGCTTAAACAAAAACCTTTAACGCAATACCTCTGCCAAGCTTCGAGCGAATGTCGATTCCTGCCTACCGGCAGGCAGGTTAGCCAATGGAGTTTAGGCGTTAAGGAATCCAGCATTCTTACCCTCCCTCTCCTAAGCGGATGGATTCGTTTGATTCCTCGAGGCATCTTGAAAATTCGAGCGGGCATGGTTCCCACAGCCGGCGCCTTATTATAAAAAATGATTTGATATAGAAAACCGGCTGTGGGAGAGCGAGAATCTTCCCGAAGCGCAGCGAGCCCCGCTGGGGGCGAGCCAGCGGTGCCGAGAGAAAGCAAACGAAGACAGCCGCACCCTCCCCTTGAATTTCCCCTCCCATAGTGTATACTCTAATTGGAAGGTGGAAAAATGAGAAGTGAATAAACTCACCACACTTCCTACAAGAGCCGGGACTAAAGAATGGAAGCAGTTGCCCTGACTCTTGTTCTTTTTTATGGAGGCCGTTAGAAAAAACCCGTAGTAGCGCAAGAAATAAATGGACAATTTCATTATTAAGTGTATAAATAGAAAGAGGAGGAAAATTATGAAAAATTTATATATTTACTTCATTGCTTGTTCAGTTTTATTAAGCGGATGTTCGGGTTTTATGCTGCAAAGCGGAAAAAGATCATTTATGACTGAAGCTATCTCCGAATCAGTTTATAGCGTAAGCTTCTGCGGCAATGCCTACATAAATCAAAGCGAAGCAGAAAAACTTACTATGCAACGCGCTTGCGAAATCACATTAACCAAAGGATACACACATTTTGTCGTATTGAAAAAAACGGACCAATCGGAGTTCTGCTCATTAAAAGACACTCCCCGTGCCGGCTCAACGCAAGCTTCGGCTCCAAGCAGTTTCGTAGGGCCGCAGAATATTGTGCGCCCCAACATAACGCTCAATATTCAATTCTATAAAGCTAAAGACGCGCCTAAAGAAGCTGTCGACGCGCAAAAGTATATAGACGATAACTTTCCGGGATTGGCCTTTTAAAGCCGTAAATTGCGATACCCTGCCCTTACCCTTGTAAATATAATTTCATAGTGTATACTTTAATCGGAAGGTGGGACTGAAGAGGTGAAATGGTTACCACACTTCCACACAAGAGCCGGG
>JBAZGV010000185.1:0-2617 GCA_041652675.1 Candidatus Omnitrophota bacterium | reverse complement strand
AATTCAGCAGAAACATTATTCTTAATCTATATTTTAACATAGGTTTTAACTGTTAAGCTTACTCTCTGATTTAATGCTTCCTCCGGCCGCGCCTCTATTTTAAAGCTCTCTATGGAGATAAACGCTTGGTTATTCTCCAAGCCATTAATAAATTTGCCTAAATCGTGATAACCGCATATTAGATCCAAATTTATAATTACCGGGCTAAACTTAGAAGTAGCAGCTGCCTTCTGTGCCTCACGAAAAGGCTTAATCTGCAATATTTTAACATTATTAGTATTCCCTATTTTTGAAATATCCTGTAACAAAGAAGCTATCTGATAATCAGCTATAATTTTCTTAGCTTTTTGTTGAGGAAGATTTTTCTGCTGCGATCTTATATTCTGCATATTCTTTAACCCAAGATCTAACGCCTTAAAATCATTCTTTAATTTCACTATCTCATCTGCTGGCTTTTTTACCCCGCTCATCTGGGCCTTAAGCAGATAATTGAAATCCAGGTATAAAAACATAGCGGCTATAATCACTATTAAGGCTATCTTTTTATTATCCAAAGCGAATTTCTCTATTAGATTAATCTTTTTTATCTCTTCTAGAAATTTAATCATTTTAAAACCCCAGTCAAAGTAAAATCCGCGACTTCATACCCGCCTATAGTCTCTTTTTGTATTGAGTTTAAATCCAGGGTATTGAAATTTTTGGCAAAATCGGGCTTATTCTTTAAATCATCAATGAAATTACGAAGCAAGGCGACTTCTTCTTTATCCAAAGATACCACTTTGCCGTGCAAATTAAACGCTTTTCCTGAAACCGAAATAGATTCAAACCATATCCCGGGCGGAAGAATTAAACTAAGCCTATTCAATTTCTCCGCCCAATTTATACGTTCATCCACCAACTTTTGTATATCCTTAGAATCTCCGGAATAAAGCGTATGTTCATTATTAAAATCCTCTAAGGCCTTTCTTTCAGGTAATAATCTCTCCCATTTGCCTTTCAATACGCTTAACTCTGAGTATCGAGTTACCCCTAAAAAAACAATTGCGATATGCGCTATAACTAACACCACGAAGATGAATGGAATTAACAAAATTAATTGCTGCAGCCCGGGCTTAGCCCCTTCCCTAACAGCCCCGGACTTCACGGGCTTTACAGGCTTAACAACCCTATTCCTTAATTCTTCCGGCAATAAGTTTATCTCTATCATTTAGTTATTACGTAACGCTAAACCTACGGCTACGCCAAGTTCAACCGATGAATTCTTAAGTTTCTCCGTATCTATGCCCTCTGAAATCTTTATTTTCTTAAACGGATCCCAATATTCAACCTCAATACTTAATAAACGAGCCAACATCTCTTTTAAACCCTCAAATTTAGCGCTGCCTCCACTCAAAAAAACCTTACAGACGTTTGAAGACCCCTGGCTCTCGTAATAATCAAATGAAGTCCTGACCTCCCCTGCTAGATTTGTCATCGCCGACTCTATCCCCGCGCTTACTTTATTTAACTTATCCTTATCCGGGCTAAGCCCTTCCTTGACAGCCGTAGAAAAACCTGCCCCTGAAGGATTAATCTTTAAACTTTCAGCATTAGCAAAATCAATGCTAAAAATATCTGCGATTTTCTGCGTAAAAGTATTGCCGGCAATATGCAGATCCCGGCTAAGCCGCGGAACACCATTATCCAATATATCCAAGTTACTCATCGAAGATCCAATATTAAGCAAGGCGATAGCCTTATGGCCCTGATTCTCCTCAAAAGGATAATTAAAATTAAAAGCGTTGAGCAAAGCTATAGAATCAATATCTATAATATTTGTCCGGTATCCCAAGCCTTCAATTAGCTTCAAGCGCTGATTAACTAAATCTTTCTTTACCGCAGCAATCAAAACCAGCATTTTATTATCGGGCAGATTATCTTTTAGGATATAACCGTCCAGATTTACGTCTGCGACAGCAAAAGGTATATGTTTTTGCGCCTCAAACTTAAGCGCCTGCTTTAATTCCGCGCTATTCATACGCACAAAATTTACATAGCGAATTACGCTTTGCTGCCCGGAAACAGAAATATTAATTGAATCTCCTGCGGAATGAGGCTGTAAAATACGGCCCAATACTTCCCCGAGTTCAAGCCGCGCAGGCTCAATATTAAAACCGCAGAGCTCAACCTGATCTTTCGCTATTTTCAGCTTAACCACTTTTACCTGAGATACCCCGATATCCACCCCTACGGAAATTTTATCCTTGGATAAACCATTTTTTATTTTAGATAATATATTTTTCATATTAACCTTGGCTATTTATCTACTCTTCTCTATTACAATCTTCCGATATAAGGAGGTTTCCGGTAGTAACAGTAAACGCAAGGTTGCCAGTCAACTTACATTTAGCCGGAAAAGCATAACAACTATACCCTGAAGAGTCTAATCTGGTACAGCTATAACTATAACCTTTGATTGCAGGCTCTGCCGCATAATCTTTATCTAAATATGCGGGCTTAGACTGGCTTAAAATAGATAGGGCCTTAGGGTAGACTCCTTGATTATCGCGGGCATAATTATCTAAAGCAGTAGCGATTGATTTTAGAGTAGATTGAGCCATAGCCTCATTTTGAACGC
>JBAZGV010000184.1:0-2641 GCA_041652675.1 Candidatus Omnitrophota bacterium | reverse complement strand
CAAGATATAGGTGAGCAGAATTTGTTGGAACAGATTGCGGATGAGGGGGTTGCCACTACCCTGGATGAGCTCGCAAGCTTTATTAAGAAGGTTAAACACCCGGCTGTTTTCATGGAGCGATTAATATAATTTTTCTCTTGACGTCTCTTGCTTATAATATATAATAGATGAAATAAATGTTAACCTCAACTCCCAAGATAGACTTGAAGAAAATAATCCTAAATTTAGTTATTTTGTTTCTCTCTTCGAATCTTTTTGTTTTTGCCCAGGATTTACCCAATCTAGATAAAAAAGAGGAGCTTACTGCGTTACAGCAGCAGGCGCGGGAATACCGAGACGAAGGCATTAAGATGCAGGATATGGGTGATTTAGATTCGGCAATGAAACTTTATCAAAAAGCGATTGAGGTAGATTCTGCTTACGCGGTAGTTTATAATGATTTAGGGGTAATTTATGAAGCCAAGGATATGATTGGCCGCGCGGAAGAGAGCTATATTAAGGCCATAAAGATTGACCCCTATTATTTAAGCACTTATACTAATCTCGCGCTCTTATATGAAGGAAGAAGAGAATTTGGCAAGGCTGCGTATTGTTGGAAGAAGAGAGCTGAACTTGGCGATCTTGAGGACCCCTGGACTAAGAAAGCTAGAGAGCGCTTAGAGGATATCCGCTTAAGTTTATCCCCGCGCCCAGCTCAAGATTCACAGGAAAAAGATGTGGTAAAGCTTATGAAAGATGTTGCTAATGAAAAGTATATGCTCCGCCATGACGATAAGTTCCTTGCCCATAAAAATTTTATAAAGGCCAATGACAGTTTTAATAAAGAAGATTACGCGACCGCTGTAAAAAAAGCATCGGATGCCCAGGTTTTAGATCCGGATAATAAAGCTATAGAGGAATTCATCGAGAGATCCCAGAATAGGGCATTATCACGATAGAAACTACTTAAAGATACTCCTACCAAAATTGATTTCCAAATTTCATGGATAGTAAAAGGTTATACCTATTAGATGCTACAGCTTTTTGTTATAGGGCATTTTATGCGGTCAGAGGATTGAACACTTCCTTCGGCCAGCCTACAGGTGCGATATACGGGTTCGTAAATATCTTAAATAAAATCATTAAAGATAATAAGCCTAAGTACCTGGCTGTTTGTTTTGATGTTTCCCGTGATACTTTCAGGTCTAAGGTTTTCGCCGAGTATAAGATCCAGCGTCCGCCTATGCCTGATGACCTTTCCAGCCAGATTCCTTTGATCAAAGAGATTGTTTCTGCGTATGGTTTTTCAATTATTGAAAAAGAGGGGTTTGAGGCGGATGATCTTATCGCTAACTTTGCCAAACGGGCTAAGGCCTATAAGGTCCCGGTAACTATTGTAAGTTCCGATAAGGATATATTGCAGCTGGTAAGTGATGGTGTCGAGGTCTTTAGCCCTTACAAAGATGCCGGTATAACCTATGATGCTAATATGGTAGAAGAACGTTTTGGCGTTAAGCCTGATCAGGTGGCGGATGTGATCAGCCTTATGGGAGATAGCGCGGATAATATTCCCGGGATTCCCGGAATCGGAGAAAAAACCGCGCTTGGGTTAATTAAGGAATTCGGTTCTTTGGATAATCTGCTGAAAAATGTTGAAAATATTAGCAAAGAGAAGGTTAAGCAGGCAATAAAAAATAACCGGGATAAAATTAAATTAAATAAGGGTTTAGTAATTTTATCCGGAGATTTAGAGATAGATTTTGATTTAAAGAGCATGGAGATAGGAAACCCGGATTTAGCCAAGCTGGCGAATTTATTCAAACGCCTGGAATTTAAAAAGTTCTTAATTGGTTTAAGTTTGAAAGAAGATAGCGGCACTAAGGTGGATATAGTTGAATGCCAGGATAGCGATTTGAATAAGCTTTTTAAAGCCGGGGATGAATTGTTTATCTCTATAGACAGGCCGGATAACATATTTTTCTATTCTGGGGCTAAAATTATGCATCTTGATAAAATTGGGGATCATTTTAAGAGAGTTTTGTCCGATCCTAAGATTAAAAAGATTAGCCATGACTTAAAGAAGGCTAAAGTCATATTAGCCCGGGATTCCATGCTTTTGGATGGTTTATATTTTGATACAATGATTGCCGCTCACCTTTTGAATCCTTCTCAGCCAGGATACGCTTTGGATAGTTTGGCCTTAGAATACCTGGGTAAGGTGCTTCGCGGCAGAGATATCAGCCCTGAAGGAGGCCTTAGCCTAATTAAAGAGTTAAAGCCTAAGCTGGAGAATTTATTAAAGGAGAAGCAGCTTCTTGATTTATTTACTGATACCGAGATGCCTCTGGCAGATGTTTTGGCAGAGATGGAGCTTTGCGGGATAAGGCTGGATTTAAAATTATTAACATCCCTTTCAAAAGAACTAGAAAAGAGGCTTAAAGAATTAATTCAAGATATTTATGATTTAAGCGGCTCGGAATTTAATATTAATTCTCCAAAGCAGTTAAGGGTAATTTTATTTGATCATCTTAAGCTTCCGGTAGTTAAAAAAACTAAAACCGGGCCCTCTACTGATGAGGAGGTTTTAAATAAACTGGCAAGCAAGCATAAGCTTCCGGCATTATTACTGGAATACCGCCAACTTACAAAGCTGAAAACAACA
>JBAZGV010000183.1:0-2650 GCA_041652675.1 Candidatus Omnitrophota bacterium | reverse complement strand
CTCCAATCAATAGGCCCTCAAGAAGCATATGGGGATCAGACTCGCTCTCATTACGATTCATATATGCCCCGGGATCACCCTCATCGCCATTGCATACAATATATTTTTCTTTCGCATCAACTTTACCCATCAAGCCCCATTTAATACCAGTCGGGAACCCAGCGCCACCGCGGCCACGCAACTTTGCCCGCGTAACTTCATCAATAACTTGTTCCGGAGATATGCTACGCAAGGCTTTATATAAAGCCGAATATCCCCCTATACCTATATACTCCTCAATATCTTCGGGATTAATAAGCCCACAGTTACGCAGGACAATTTTTTTCTGCCATTTAAAAAACGGGACTTCATTCCAATAGGGGAGATCTTCGAAACCATGCCCATAAAATACCTTACCCGTAAGATGATCCCATTCTTCAATTTTACATAAAGCTTTATCAATAGGAATATCGCCATCTAACATCTGGCTAATAATCTTCTCCACATCCCGGAGCTGAACCTTTTCAAGAATTACCAGCGGCTTATTGGGGATCCGGATATTAACCAACGGCTCACGCGCGCAGAAACCGAAACATCCGGTTTTCGAGAGATGCGCTTTTATCTTCTTTTTACGCAGCATTGAATCAAAGGCCCTAAAGAGCTGATCGCCACCGTTACCAATACCGCACGTGCCCATACCGATAGCAATCTTAGGCAGAGCCGGCACTATTTTTTTAAGCCCTTTTTCTTTAACCTGATTAAGCTGATCAATATTTTTTATTAACACCCTCGGCCCCTTTTCTACTAACCTGTTTGATCAAACGCCTTATCTTTGCTTCAGTCATATGGCTATAAATCTTCCCATCTATATCAATTACCGGTGCCAAAGCGCACTGCCCAAAACAAGCAACGGTCCTGATAGTAAATTTATTATCCGCGGTCGTTAAAAAAACTTTTTCATTTTCTTTAATATCCTCTTCCTTGATCCCTAATGTCAGCGCCAACGAACGCAGAAGGCTTCTCGACCCCCTAGTATGGCATGCTGTGCCTCGGCATACAACCACAGAGTGTTCTCCTTGCGGTTTGAGATTAAAAAAAGCGTAAAATGTCGCCACGCTATATATTTGCGCATGCGGGATATCGAGTTTATCTGAAATGTATATTAAGATTTCCTCGGATAAATAATTTTGGGGATGAAGCTTCTGCGCCTCTTCCATAATGCTAAGAAGCTCCCCTAACTTCCCCTTATAGGTACGGATTATTTTATCAAGTACCCGAAGATTAATATCTTTATTTTTACTTTTCATTTAAACAAGCCTCTGTCTCTGCAACAAGCTCAGCGATTAACTCTTTAACCGAAACAATCTTATTGATTCGATAGGCATTACTGCCGCACATGGCAAACCCCTTGTCCATTTCGCCCCGCGAGGCATTCAAAAGCGCTTTAGCAATACAATAGTTTACCTTATTAGCATCGCAAGTATATAGGCATTTATACTCACAGCCAAAAGCTACGTGCGCGCCTTCAGTAACCTTCTTCACAAATTCATTGCTAATAACCCTTCCCGGCAGCCCTACCGGGCTCTGGATAACTATAATATCTTCTTTCTTGGCAGAGAGATAAGCTTCTTTATATTTTGAAGATACATCACACTCATGGGTACAGACAAAACGCGTCCCCATCTGCACTCCGCTTGCGCCTAAACGCATAATTCTAGCGATATCTTTGCCATCAAAAATTCCTCCGGCAGCGATAACCGGAATACGCGCTTTATTATTTTCAAAAGCACGCGTAACCGCCAATACATCAGTTAAAATGCTATCTAAAGAAAAATGTTTTGGATCAGCAAGTTCGGCCATACTATACCCCAGATGCCCCCCGGCAAGCGGACCTTCAACAATAATCGCGTCAGGCAGGCGCTTATACCTCCTGGCCCAAGTGCCGCAGATAATCTGCGCTGCCCTGCCGGAAGAAACAATCGGAATAATCTTAGTCTTATTATTTTTAATCAAAGAAGGTAAACGCAAAGGCATGCCTGCTCCGGAAATAATCACATCCACAGATTCGGCTTGAGCCGCTTCGACTAATTCGTCGTAATTAGTAAGCACGCACATAATATTTACGCCGAACGGATTCTTTGTCATACTCTTAGTTTCCCGGATAATATTTGTCAGTTCCGCGCGCGAACGCGTCTTATAATCACGCTTCTCGTTTCCACATTCTTCTCCCAATCCGACTGCGGCAACAACGCCTAGCCCGCCTTCATTAGATACTGCCGAAGCCAAAGAAGACGCAGAGACACGCACCCCCATCCCGCCTTGAATAATCGGTATCTTTATCCTTAATTCCCCCAGATATAGATCTCTAAATTCAGCTTTCATAAATTTAAATCCTGCCCATTCTTTTAATGAGTTCAACTTTTTTCAATCTCGGCAAAACTTTAATCTTTGCTTCCTCTTTTAACGCTTCAGATCTTGAATTTACCGACTTATTATAGCGAAGTATTACCGGTATACGGCATTTAGTGAATTTACAACCGATACCGTCACTATGTTCCCTGATTCTTCGTTTTAGATTATTGGTAATACCGGTATAAAGCTTACCATCGCTACACTCAATGATGTAGACATGCCAAAACATAATTATTAATTATATAGGCTTTATCCAATT
>JBAZGV010000182.1:0-2667 GCA_041652675.1 Candidatus Omnitrophota bacterium | reverse complement strand
GCCGATTTATCTGTATGATAAAGATTCTCTGGGCGCTCAGAAATATGCGGAGCTTTGCCAAGAGATTTTAGGTTTGCCATTGAAAGAGAGCATAGTTAAATAAAATACCCGGCGCTAAAAAAATCGCGCTGAAGTGTCCATTCTGGGCAACACCTGGCGCAATATGATGCGCCAGTGTGCGCTACTGCGCAAGGAGGAGAAGCTTGATGGAGAGAAAAGCCTTGGGAAAAGGTATAGGTGCTTTAATTCCAGAGAAAGAAAATGTTGATAGAAGCGCGATTATTTATGTCCAGACTGGACAAATCAAGCCAAACCCTTTTCAACCGCGAGAAGATTTTGATCTGGGTGCGATCGCAGAGCTTGCCCAATCAATAAAAGAAAAAGGAGTGATCCAGCCGCTCTTAGTTAGGCGTAAAGGTGATTCTTACGAGTTAATAGCCGGAGAAAGAAGGTTGCGTGCATGTAAGTCATTAGAGCTCAAAGAGATACCAATAATAGTTAAAGATATCGATGACCGCGATTCTTTAGAGTATGCATTAATAGAAAATATACAGAGAGAGAGCTTGAATCCCATTGAAGAGGCGCACGCCTACCAACATCTTATGGATAAATTCCAGGTAACTCAAGAAAAAATTGGCGAGGGTTTAGGAAAGGCGCGCGCCACGATCGCTAATACCCTAAGATTATTGAAACTGCCTCATGAGATTCAGGACGAGATGAAAAAAGGCCGCATCTCCTTCGCGCATGGGCGGGCGTTATTGGAGATAGAGGATGAAAACCAGCAGCGCAGGTTGACCCAGGAAATAATATCTAAGGGGCTATCGGTAAGAGAGTTGGAGAATTTAATTAAAACGCATCGCCCTAAAGGGATAAGGCGTAAAAGTTCATACTCGGTTCGTGAGCCATATGTGGCCGCAGTTGAAGAGGATCTACAGCAGTTGCTTTCCACTAAAGTCAGGGTTAGCAAAATGAAAAAACGCGGGCATATTTTTATTGAATTTTATTCCCAAGAAGATTTAGAAAGAATTATAGGCGTAATTAAGGGAGGTAAATTGTAATGAAGCAAGCAGTTTTAATCCTGATTAAGCCTGATGGGCTTAAAAAGTCATTAACCGGGAATATTCTGACGCGCTTATCCGAGACCAAGCTTGAAATTGTCGCGGCTAAAATGGTGCGGGTCTCTAAGGCGTTAGCCGAGGATCACTATCGCCATTTGAAAGATAAACCTTTTTTCGGCGATATCATTAAATATCTTCAAGGCGAATTACACGATCGTAAAAAAGTTATGGCCTTGGTTTATTGGGGAGAAGACGCGATTAAGAAGTGCCGTGAATTGGCCGGGGCCACAAATCCGGAAGAGGCGGACCCTACTTCTATCCGCGGGTCTTACGGGCGGATAACCACAACCGGTGTTTATGAAAATGTCATTCACGTATCTTCGGATGTTCCTGACGCGGAGAGGGAGATAAAGCTTTGGTTTCAGCCCGATGAGATTATTGTAGATTTATACCCTAAGCAGGAAGTTTTAAAGAAGGAATTGAAAAACAATGTTTGGCTTAACTGAACGGCAAAAAAAGGATAATTTATGATTAGGAGTATGACTGGTTTTGGCAGCTGTGAAATAGAGGTTCCGAGTATTGGCAAGATATCCGTAGAGCTGAGAAGTACAAATCATAAGTTCCTGGAGACAATATTGCATTTACCCGACGGATCGCTTTCTCTCGAAGAGAGGATCAAGAGAATTATTGAATTGAAGATTAAACGGGGGAGAGTGACCTGTGGAGTAAATTTAAGCGGTAAACAGTCCGGGGACGCGTCCATAAATAAAGCGCTCTTAAAAAAATATATAGAGAAGATAAATAGTATTAAAAATGAATTTAAGCTTAAGGATGATTTAGCGCTAAGTAGTTTATTAAATTTACCGGGGGTATTAACATTGGAGGAAAAAAGGGTCTCTCCCGAGAGCATCTGGCCGAAATTAAAGATTGCGTTAAATGTTGCTGTGGATAATTTAACTCAGGCGCGCATAAAGGAAGGCGGCGCCTTGCAAGGGTATTTAAAAAAGCAGGCGGAAGAACTTAAAAAGCGGTTGTCCGGGATAAAGGAAATATTAAAAAAATCACTTAAGGTAAGGCTTAAGGCATTTGCTACCGATGAAGAGCGCGCGGTATTTTTAAAAGACACTGACACGACTGAAGAAATAGATAGGCTAGGTTTCCACATCAATAATTTTAAGAATAAAATTATTGCCAGCGGGTCAGCGGGGAAAGAGCTGGATTTTATAGCTCAAGAGATGCAGCGCGAGGCTAATACGTTGGCAGCTAAAACATTTGATGTGGCGGTATCTGCTCAGGTTCTTAAGATTAAGAGCTTAATCGAAAAGATCCGGGAGCAGGCGCAGAATATAGAATGATTTTTGTCCTTTCCGGCCCTTCGGGCTCGGGCAAGACTACCTTACGCGACCTGTTGCTTAAGGATAAGGCGCTCAAGAAAATTTTTGTTAAGTCTATCTCTTTAACTACTCGTCCTGCGCGCTTAGGAGAGAAGAAGGGGAGGGACTATTTTTTTATAAATGAAAGCACGTTCCGCAGCTTAAGAAAGAACAAAAGAATTCTTGAATGGACCAGGTACTTAGGCTATTATTACGGCACCGAAAAAGATTTATTT
>JBAZGV010000181.1:1373-2670 GCA_041652675.1 Candidatus Omnitrophota bacterium | reverse complement strand
ATAAACTAAATTTATATTATTATTTCCGGCTTTAACAAAATTGACTTCGGAAATGGTAAGCGAAGCGCCATCTTCATTTATCGAATTATCCCCGTTTTCCCTGGTAAAACTTACAAATATCCTTTCCCAGCTGTTGCCATTATCAACAGATTTGAATATTCCGTTTACTGCAGCTAGATAGATAACGGGATTAGGCTTAGAAGATGCATCAATATTGATTACAGAATTTTTTCCTATTACACCCTGCTCCTTATGCCAATTTCTACCCTTATCCCAGCTTACTAAAACCCCAGCTTTTGTTCCGACAAAAACAGCTTGTTTGATGCTAATTACAGCAGTACATTGTTTTTCTAAATCTTGTTTTCCTTTAAAAATCCTCGTCCAGCGATTACCCAGATTTTCACTATAGTATAACCCATCATCGGTAGCCGCAAAGATCAAGTTGCTATCGGGCGCAATGAACAAAGCGTTAAAATTTCGCTTTTGACTTCTTAAATTTAATACACTACGCCAACTTTTACCTGAGTCTTGGCTCTTAAAAAGGTTTCCTGCGCCTGCGGCAAAAACAATACTACTATCAGATGGGTTAACTAAAATTGTCCGCAGATCATGATTACCCCCGCTTATATCTTCCCAAACCAGGTCTTGGGCGAAAATAACCTTGCCAGATATAATCAATATAATTACAGCTAAAGTTAATATATTTTTCATTTTGCCACCTCCTGGCTTAATTGACGAAAGAACCACAAAAATCTAACAAAAAATTCGGGACGTTTCTGGTTTTTTAAAAACTAGAAGCGTCCCGGATTTATTTGAATTAGATAAATTAACGGAAAACTACGAAATTTAAAAACGAACCCACAACAATGCTTATCCCAATCATTATAGCGCTTGACTTAAACAATGCTTTAAAACCCAATTCTTTAGCCAGAATAACAAAGGTAGCGATACAGGGAAAAGATATTGCCAATAAAGTTGCGGCAATAAATAACTGATTTGCACTTAAATTAAGCGGCATTAACATGCCTACGGCAACATCTTTTCTTAAGAACCCGATAGCTAAAGCGATAACTGCTTCTTTTGGAAGACCAAATAGGCCATGGATTATGGGCGCAAAAATTCCAGTTACCAAATCAAATAATTTAAAATAAAGCAAAATATTAATAAATAATACTCCCAAAAATACGATCGGCAAGGCTTCTATCAAAAACCATTTAACCCGAAAATATAATTTTTTTAATAAGATGAATAACGGCGGGAAACTGTAGGGAGGAATCATTAAAAAAAATTTCGGGCT
>JBAZGV010000181.1:0-1363 GCA_041652675.1 Candidatus Omnitrophota bacterium | reverse complement strand
CCAGTTAAAGTCCGGTTTAAAATTAACCCCAAAATTACAATCAAAGAAAATAAAACTAGATATACTCCACCCACATAAAAACCGCCGAACTGGCCTAATAGCCCGAAAATCATTGCCTGTAAAGGTATGCAAGGCACACCAATGGAAATAATCGTCGCAGCAATAAACCTTTCCCTTTTTGATTCCAATACCCGGGTAGCTAAAATTCCGGGCACATTACAGCCAAAACCTAAAAGTACCGGAATTACAGCATAGCCATGTAACCCTAAACGGTGCAATAAATTATCCAGTAATATGGCCAGCCGCGGAAGATATCCAATATCCTCCAGCAAGCTTAGAATAAAATAAAAAGATACAACATACGGAAGCACCATTCCAAATTCAATATAAGGAGCGGTGGTCAAAACTCCCAGGGACTGCTTGAAATCGATCTTGCCGTTAATCAAATCCCCGATCAATAAATGAAACCAAAAACCGCTCTCCTGCCAAAGAAAAGTTAACTTTTCCAACAAAGGCTGGTAAAAATTAAAAAAAAGCGGATCGGTTATATTACTGATGATTCCTTCTCCGAGGAACCGGACAAATTTAAAAGCAAGATAAACAATTACGGCTGCCATAATCAAACCAGTCGCCGGCCTGACTGATGCATCCTCCAGTATTTCCCTGAAATTATGATGCCTATGCTCAAGCCGCTGGGCCTCTCCTACAATTTTACCAATCTCAAGCCAGCGCTCTTTATGCTCGAGCTTATTTCTCGAAGGAGGCTTAATTTCTTTAATCCTTTGGATTAATAATTTAATCCCGGAACCGGTTACGGCGCAAGTTGAAACTACCGGAACTCCCAATAACTGCTCAAGCTTGACGGCATCTATATGTATTCCCCTGTGGGCTGCATCATCACACATATTCATCGCAACAATTACCGGCAATCCTTCTTCGATTAACTGCAAGGTTAAAAGAAGATTTCTTTCCAGGTTGGTCGAATCAATAATATTAATAACGGCAAATTCCTCCTTGGGATGTTCTTTTAATAAAGATACTGCTACTTCTTCGGCCTTAGAAGTTGGATCCAATGAATATGTGCCCGGTAAATCTATAACCTCAACTTTCTGGCTATCCAGCTCCAGATATCCTTTGGCTAATTCAACTGTCGTTCCGGGATAATTGGAAGAGATCACCTGGACCCCGGTAAGACGGGAGAATACAACGCTTTTACCAACATTAGGATTACCGATTAAATAGATCTTTTTAATCATTTCTCAACGATTATTTTGGCTGCAACGCCGTGGCCTAAGGCAAAAATGCTTCTGCCGACCTTAATAACTACAGGCCCCCGCAAACCAATATGGCTTAGTTTGATGAT
>JBAZGV010000180.1:0-2689 GCA_041652675.1 Candidatus Omnitrophota bacterium | reverse complement strand
ACCTCATCAATAACCAGATAAGTTGCTTCTTTAGGCTTCCCCGCTACTTTTAACAAAGTATCGGAGAACTCTTCGGCAATTCTTGCCTTCTGTTCTTTAGTAAGTTTACCGACTAATTTTAGATTGATATAAGGCATTCTCCTACTCCTTTTTATCTTGAAATTAGAAATATACCGGTTTGCGCAAATAAATTTGGTAGAATCGGCGCCTTTCTTCTCTCTCCGATACAAACGCTTCGCTCAATCTTAATCTTTTTAGAACGGCAATAATTCTTAAAGTCGGAGATACTAAAGAAATGCAAGTTCGGTGTTTCATACCATTCATAAGGAAGCGCTTCTGTTACCGGCGATCTCCCACGGAAAAACATCTGCAACCTTGATTTATAATGCGCAAAGTTAGGAAAACCTACAATTACTTCTTTCCCGACACGTAAAGCATCATCTAAAACCTTATCCACATGGATAATCTGCTGCATACTCTGATTTAAGACTACGTAGTCAAATGACTTATCGCTAAACTCAGCTAAACCGGTATCGATATCGCCATGAAAAACATTTAACCCCTTGGCTACGCATTTATAAATAGCCTGGTCGTCGATCTCAATACCCTGCCCGCGTATACCCTTTTTTTTAATTAAAAAGTACAGCAGATCACCCGTGCCGCAGCCTAAATCTAAAACAGAAGATTGCGGTTTAATTAAATCTAATATTACTTCATGATCCAATTGAATTTCTTTCTTCCTATTCTCCATAGTTCCCGGTCACCTCATAAGCATAAAATACTTTTTTAAGAAAATGTTTAATTAAATGCGCCTCCTCTTCAACTTCCAAAAGGAATGCATCATGCCCATAGGTTGAATCAATCTCGCAATAAGTCGTCTCAACACCAGCAAGCTTACAAGCTTTTACTATTTCTTTTGACTGATATGCTGGATAGAGCCAATCGGATTTAAAAGAGATAACCATCACCTTGACCTTGCTTCCCCTTAAAACATCTTGCAGCGGACGGCCATTTGAAGCATCAAAGTTATCCATCGCCTTAGTGATATATAAATAGGAATTTGCGTCAAAACGTTTTACAAAACTATCCCCGCGATAACGTAAATATCCTTCTACTTCAAAATCAGCGGTAAATTTAAAATGTTCCCCCGCTTCCTTTTTAGCCCGGCCGAACTTCTCAGCCATAGATTTATCGCTCATATAGGTAATATGCCCGATCATTCTGGCTACGGCTAAGCCCTTTGATGGAGCTGGGCCATCATAGTAATTACCGGATTTCCAATGCGCATCAGCCATAATCGACTGCCTGCCTACTTCGTTAAAAGCAATCTGCTGAGGAGAATGTTTAATAGTTGTCGCTATTGGGACAGCGCTGCAGATATTCTTAGAATGATTAACCAACCAGGATAGAACCTGGTGGCCGCCCATTGACCCCCCGACGACAGAGAGTAATTTCTCTATCCCAAGATACTCGATCAAGCGTTTCTGTGCATTAACTATATCATTGATCGAGATCAAAGGAAATTCTAATGCGTATGGTTTGCCTGTTTTCGGGTTGATGCTTGCCGGGCCAGTCGATCCCTTACATCCACCGAGGATATTCGAACAGATAATAAAATATTTATCCGTGTCAAATGCCTTACCCGGGCCAATAAACTCATCCCACCAACCGGGATCATTCTCTCCGGTATGGATACCGGCAGCGTGCGCATCTCCGGAAAGAGCATGGACAATAAGAACAGCGTTAGTTTTCTCTTTGTTTAAAGCACCGTAAGTCTCATAAACTAAAGTAACCGGGCCAAACTTCTCACCCGACTCAAGTTTAAGCGAATCAAAAGTAAAAGATTGAGTCTCTACAATACCTAAACTATTATTCTTAATTATTTTATTCTCTTTGGTCATGCTTTTACCCCCCAACTCCCCATTTTATAGTTTTTTAACAGGGCTGGTTTCTTGAAAGAGCCAAGTAGTTAAATACCTCTCGCCGGTATCAGGGAGGATAACTACGATAACTTTCCCCTTATTTTCTTTGCGTTTTGCTACTTCCAGTGCCGCCCACAAAGCTGCACCGCTTGAGATCCCTGCTAATATCCCTTCGAGTTTAGCCAAACGCCGCGCTGTTTCTCCGGAGTTATCATTCGTGACTTTAATAACTTCATCAATTATCTTTTTGTTTAAAACTTGCGGAATAAATCCCGCGCCAATCCCCTGAATCTTATGCGGCCCGGGAGCTCCGCCTGATAAAACCGGTGAAGCATCAGGTTCAACTGCAATCGCTTTAAAACCCGGCTTTCTCTTCTTAATCACTTCGGCGATACCGGTAATTGTTCCGCCTGTACCTACTCCCGCTACTAAAAAATCAACCTTTCCAGCGGTATCATTCCAGATTTCTTCAGCGGTAGTTTTTCGGTGAATCTCAGGATTAGCCGGATTATTAAATTGCTGCATCATAACTGAATTTGGAATTTTCTCAATCAGCTCTTCAGCTTTTTTTATCGCACCCTTCATTCCTTCTGCCCCTGGCGTCAAAACTAATTCCGCACCAAAAATTGCCAAGAGCTGCCTTCTCTCCATGCTCATTGTATCAGGCATAGTAAGAATTAATTTGTAACCTTTCGCCGCGGCCACAAATGCTAAAGCCACTCCGGTATTACCGCTAGTCGGCTCAATGATCGTAGCCCCTTTTTTAA
>JBAZGV010000179.1:0-2690 GCA_041652675.1 Candidatus Omnitrophota bacterium | reverse complement strand
CATTTACCTTCAATTTCACTTATGCCCAGCCTGAAGCAGTTGATAAAGCTACCTATGAAGTAAACCGCACGGGTAAAGAAGAGCTTGAGAGTTTAAAATCGCATAGGGCGGTATCTACTCAAGAGGAAGAAGAGGCCCCGGAAGCAGCGGTTGTCCCCGAGGGAGAAAAGAAATTTTTCGTTAAAAAGATTATTTTAGAGGGCTGCGCCAGCTTTCCTCCGGAAGATTTCTCAGAGGCTACCGATAAATATACTAATCGGGAAGTAGCATTAAGCGAATTAGATGTGCTTGTTTCGGAAATCGAGAGGGAATATCTAAAAAAAGGGGTTGTCGCCGCAGTTTTTGTCCCGCCGCAGGATACGAAATCAGGAACTATAATCCTACAGGTTGTAGAGGCTAAAATGGGCGAGCTTGAAATTCAAAAGCATAAGTATTTTAATAATGAACGCCTGCGTTATTATTGGAAAATAAAACCGGGTGAAGTGTTGCGCTATGATAAAATTGGAACTGCCCTGCAGGCTATGGGCAGGAATCCGGATAGAGAAGTAAAGTCTATTTTGCGGGCAGGAAAAAAACCCGGGACAACCGATGTTGTTCTGGCGGCGGAGACTAGTTTTCCATTGCATGCTTTCGCTACTTTTGATAATGACGGCGTAACTTCAAGCGGAACGAGCCGCAGTAATTACGGCCTGCGAGACAATAATTTTCTGGGATTTGATGATTCTTTGATAGCCGGATATACTCAAGGCATACATTTTAGGGGTAAATATTTTTATCATAACGTTCCGTTAGGCCCGAACAATACTTTTTTAACCTATGGTTATTCGGATAGCCATTCGGCTCCCAAACAAGAATATTCTTCTTCCGGTATAAGTTCTGATGCAGTAACAACAACGTTTTCTCTGCACCAGGAATTTTTTAGCCCGGATGCTTACATTGGGGAAGTTTTTGGTGGTTTTGATACTAATGATAAAGTAATCAGGACTAACGATGGCGTATATAATAAAGACCGGCTTCGCATTGCCAGCGTAGGAGGGACTTATATTTACCGTGGTTCGGAGAGCAATACGGTTTTATCTTCGCAATTCTACCAGGGTTTATATGGGTTTGGCGCAAGCCCGAAAGACAATCCTTTATCTTCAAGAGGCGGGCAAGCGCACGCGGGTTTCTCGAAAACTAATTTTAGCATAGATCATCTTAGGGCCTTGCCTTTAAACCTGCAAGCGAAACTAAGGTATAGGCAACAGATATCTTCTGACCCTCTTTCTCCTCAGCAGGAATTTAATTTAGGCGGTATGGATTCAGTCAGGGGTTATCCGGCGGCTGATTTTCTAGCTGATAATGCGCAAGTCTGTAACCTTGAATTAATCAGCCCGGCATTTTTCATCCCTGAAGGGTGGCGTATTCCTTACGCCGAAGATAATATAAAGAATCAAACATCGTTAGTTGGCTTTCTTGATTACGGCCATGGGGATAGAAAAGGAACTATGTCCGGAGACGAAAAAAAATCAGTAAACTATATGGGTGTGGGAGCAGGTTTGCGTTTTAAGCTCTTTAATCAGGTGTCACTGCGCCTGGAATGGGGCGTTAATGTCGGCGATAAACCTATTACAG
This sequence comes from Candidatus Omnitrophota bacterium, assembly GCA_041652675.1. GTDB lineage: Bacteria > Omnitrophota > Gorgyraeia > Gygaellales > Profunditerraquicolaceae > Sherwoodlollariibacterium. The sequence continues at coordinate 1,076 of JBAZGV010000179.1, read as the reverse complement.
AAAGCGGAAAGACCCATTTCCACTTTGCGGTTAACTTTCAGGAACAAACTCCCGAGGAGATCGCTCGCATCAAAAAGATTATAGAAGCAGATAATATCAAAAAATGGTCGCAACAATTGATTAATCTGGAATTATCCCAGCCGGATAGCCCGGTCCGGGTAAAATTATATGATTATTTTTTAGCTGCTGATAGCGCTTATAAGAAAGGCCGTTTTCAGGATTCAAAAGATTCATACCAAAAGGCAATACAGCTTTCGAGGTCGCTTATGATGCAGGCAGAAGATTATGTGAGGAAATACGTGTCGCTTAGTAAAGAGATGGAAAATAAAATTCAACTTGCCGATGAATATAATAAACAGGGCAGGATGAATCAGGCAAGGATATTATTAGCTGAAGTTGCCGGTAGCGCGCAATTGCTCCCGGCCAATTTGGAGTATTAATTTAAAATGATGAATAAAAAAATAATTTATCCCCACAACTTTAAATCTTTACGCCGAAGACTTTGGTATAAGGGTAAAGGTGCGGGGGTTTATACCCTCTTGTTATATTTAATGGTTACAGGGATTTTGCCTTTTTCTTTCGCGCAAGAGGCTACAGAAGGGGAGAAAGCAGAAGTTTCTTTAAGCCCGGATACTATATCAAAAAATATGCCCGCGTTCATGTTTAATTTGCAAAAATATGTGGATAAGGCAGAGAGAAATATAAAAAAGATAGATGATAAGATGCGCAAGGAAGCTATCTTAAGCTCTAAAGGGAGTTATGAGCATAATGCCAGGATTTATGCTGACATGGGAGATGTTGCTTATAAGAACGGCCAGCTCAAAGATGCTATAGTCCAGTGGCATAAGGCTTCTCTTTTGACTAAGAAGCCGCAGCTTAAAGAATCTTTAAAGAAAGCAGAAGATAAAGCTAAAAAAGAATTAAAGCAAGAACGTCAAGCAAGGAAAAAAATTCCGCAGAAAGATAAACCAAAGAACCCCACGAATTAAAAGATGCCTTTTCTATTTCACTTCCCCTTCTTGCGCCGTGCTCTGCCCAGCGGTTAATGTTACCTGTTCGTCTAATCTTAATCCTTG
>JBAZGV010000178.1:0-2694 GCA_041652675.1 Candidatus Omnitrophota bacterium | reverse complement strand
TTTTTACTGCAGCCGTTTAAAAGTAAAATAACAAAAATAAATACCAGTATTTTCCTATATACCATGAAAACCTCCCGTAGCCCTGTCAAAGTTAAATTTAGCAATCACATAATCGTAAAGCGCCTGTCTCTGGTTAAATAATGAAACGGCATATTTTAATTGAGCGTCCTGTTTATCTAATGAACTGATTAATCCTTGGGTAAATTTTTCCTCGGCAGTAGCAAGATTTTTCTTGTAGAATAAAATGTCGGCCTGGCTGGCATTTATCTGGTCAATCGAGTCCTTTAAGGATAGATAGGTATATTTTACATCAAGGACAATATCCTCGATTGTTTTGGTTTTACCGATTTGGCTTTTCTTTAAATCAATGATCGCCTGTTCTACTTTAGCCTTAGTCTGCCAGCCGTCAAAAATCGGCCAGGAAAAAGTAACTCCAAACACATTATAATCGTTCCAATTCCTGGTATTAACCGTGGTAGTGACTGCGTGCGAACGCCCGTAATAATCCCAAGAGGCATAAATACTGGGGCGGTTGCCTGCCTTATTGATCTCGATATTGCTTTTATCGGCTTTAATTTGAGATTCATACTGCTTTATTTCCGGACGGTCCTGCATGGCCTTTAAAAAACCTTGGTCAAAGGCCACTTCTTTAGGCAAAAAGGTAAATTCCGTAGCCGGAATAATCGAAAGATCCTTATCTAGAGATAATAAATTATTCAATAAGGCCTGGGCCGCTTCTTTTTGACTGCGGCTTGATTCGTAAGCCTGCTCTACACTAGACAAGGAAGCCTGAGCCTGTAAAATATCGGTTTCGGAAGCTTGGCCGTTTTTATAGCGGGCTTTGATATATTCCAGATGTTCCCGGCTGTTTTCCAGTATCCCTTTATTCAATTCAGTATAATAATTTGTAAGTAATAGCGTATAATAAGCCTTGGAAAATGCAAAGATAGTGTCGAGTTTAGTTTTATCCAAAAGCGCCTGCTCGACTTCAAGATTGTAACCATTATATTTTATATTATTAATTACGCTGCCGCCTTGATACAGATATTGCTTTAAGGAGACCTGTGAATTGGTTTGAGAAATATTCTTGGTATATAGGCCGGCTGTATAAAACCAACTACCGGTATAAGTAAGCGAAGGAAAAAGCCCGCCCTCTGCTTCAGCTATTTTTAATTTGGCCTTTTCAACATCCTGGGCCTTAAGCAGAATACTTCGATTATCCCTTAAGCCTATTGCTACCGCTTCACTAAAGGTCAAGGTTATTTCTTCGGCAGCAACTAAACCAGGGACGTAAGTTATTAACATAATTAAAGTTATAAAAATTATAGCATATTGCTTCATTCTTGGTTTTCTTCCTTATCTAATATATCTTTTACCTGCATAAGTATGCGCAGATATTCAGCCCGATCATCTTCAGATATTTGGCTAAAAATCCTGGTGACTAATTGAGTGCGCTGCTGGTTTATCTTCTTTAAAATCTCTGAACCTTTGGGGCTTAGTTTTATCATGATCAACCTGCGGTCTTTTTCGTCATACTCTCTCAGAACATATCCCTGGACCACTAAACGCTGGACAATACCGGTTGAAGCTGCTGTCGTAACTTTCATTTTCTTGGCTAAATCAGTCATTTTAGACGCCCCCTGGCTGTTCAAAATATCCAGGATAAGCAGCTGTGGAAGAGTAATCTTTCCTTTAAATATATCGCTATGCTGCCGGCGGGCAAACCCCCTCATAATCTCAGGCATAATTTTTTCTATTCTGTGGGCAAAATCAGTAATCGATATACCGGTCATTCTTAACCCCCTTAATATTTAGCCATATTAAATATTAACCACATTAATAATATGCCATAAAAAAATGCCCTTGTCAATATATTTAAAGCGGGCAAAATTCCTCTTTGCCTAAACCGGTAAGGAATTTAGCTTTTAGGAGGCCCTCATCCCACTCGCCCTTAGCAGTTGAATCCCAGACTATTCCTCCGCCTATTCCCATTTGGCCGAAACCTCCCTCGATTAAAAGAGTACGGATTGGAATGTTAAAAAACATCTCTCTTTCCGGTGTTATATAGCCAATAGCTCCGGTATAAATTTTACGTTCTTCTTCCTCGAGGCTGTTGATTATTTGCATAGCCCGGATTTTAGGAGCTCCGGTAACTGAACCCGAGGGAAAAACCGAAGAAAAAAGCTTGTAAATGGATATTTCTTTCTCAACTTTGGCGGTAACGGTTGAAGTCATCTGGCAAAGAGTTTTATATCTGTCAACCTCGAATAGCGTTGGCGCTTTAACATTAAAACCCAGCCTACCCAAATCATTCCTTAAAAGGTCGGCGATCATCACATTCTCTGCCCTATTTTTTTTATCGTATTTTAAACATAGTGGCGCTATTAAATCCGAGAAAAAACCATTTCCCCGGGCCCAGGTTCCTTTCATCGGCTTGGTAATCAGATAATTGGAATTTTTTTTGATAAACAACTCCGGAGACAAAGAAAGAATGCTGTATTTATCCGTGCGGATATAAGCCGGATACGGTACCGGCTGTTCTTTCAATAACTGATAATATAGAGATAACGGATTAGCGCTAAATTCAAAAAGAAGCTTAATACAATAAGTAATCTGATAAACATCTCCTTCGGCTATATAATGACGGATTATATCAATATTACGAGAATACCCATTTTTTGTAATATTTAATTT
>JBAZGV010000177.1:0-2697 GCA_041652675.1 Candidatus Omnitrophota bacterium | reverse complement strand
TCATGTTTCTTATATTTTAAGAGTGCAGCTGCAGTAGAAGGAAAACCAAAAAGATTCTCATTTATATTATAAAATGAACCATTTGCTTTCATTCTTTGCTTGAATTCTTTATTAGGATTAAATTCTCGCTTATCAAATAGAAAATAACTGCGGATAGTGCGATTTCTTCTTTTATTTGCTAAAATATTTACTTCAGCATATGAAAGCGGTCGTAAATGAATAGCAATAAATCCTACGAAAATAATTACTAATGTAAATACTAATAATAAAATACCTACAGACATATTGTATCTACCTCATTAATTCTGCCGTCATATAAACGCGACCATTGAATCACTTAATTCGAAACTAACTAAGTTTTATGGTCTCCTACGATTAACTCCCCTCCCGAATTAATCCATGCATAATCCAATACGCCAAATACGAGGAAATCTGTAACCTTATGATTGAATTAGCCACTAATAAAATTATACTACTATTTATTTCTGCACTCTTATAGGGTATGGCGTTTATATTGTTTTTTAATTAGGTAATGTACGGTGCCATCTTTCCTGTGGATATCGAATTCCCGCTTTAAGAGCCTATCTATTGCTGAGTTGATTGTATATGGGAATGATGGCGGGCGCTTGATGCCTTTATTTAGCTCCAACCAGAAGCAGCGGAGACAGTCTAGAAATAATTCTATTTTTAAACGAGAGAGTTTAATCATTACAAAATTTATTTATTAGGATATTTCCAAGCAAAGTTTCTTCTTTGAATAAATCTTATACATATATTATGTAAAGCCATATTGATCTCAGCCATAATCTGGTTAAGAGAAGCAAAAAATGCATCTGCATCAGGGCCCAATTCCTTTTCTAAGTAACCCTGAATAGCTAAATCGGCAAAATAGAATCTTGAACCCCATAATACACTACCCTCAGAAACACAAGCATTCTGTGAAATCTTACCCTCTTTAAAGAAACCTTTATTATATCCCGCATGTAACTCTTTCGGATCATAATGAAAAGAAACTTTATTTCTTATCATAAAAAGTGGGTTTGATTTTTTAGGCGTTACTTCTTTTGCCAGTGCTGCCTCAACCAATATACCCCAAGATTTACGGGCCTCTTTGTTCAATACCCTAACTATCTCTTTAAAAAATTGATGAGCAAGCAAATTTTTGTTATTTTTAATTAACTGGAATAATTCATGAACAAATCCAATATGAAGACGAATAATATGAAGCTTAATTCCACTAAACTCACCCCATTTAGAATCTCTTCTTATATCGCATTTCGGTTGAGATTCAATAAGCATAATAAAATTCATAGTATAGTATTTATAATCGTTATAGGCTAAGGCTAAAGCTAGAATAAAATTGCATAAATCTTGCGGGATATCCTTATCTCCAACAAAAGCATTGGGATTAAATTCTTTATAAGGCACAAGACTAGAGAAATAATCAGAATAACATTTCATTTATTATTGTGTTCTACTGGTAAATTCGATTACTTTCATAACTTCATCGCCATAGTGGTTTATAACTTTTACGGCGACTTTGCCTGTTTTTGGCTTTGAAAACGGGCGGGAAACGGTAGAGTAAAGATCATCCCAAGCATCTTCTTTGATATCTGCTTTGAGAGCTTTCTTGAGCTTTTCGTAAGGTTTATCGGCACCAAGGAAATATGCGTGCGTAACAAAGAAGGCTTCACCATTATAGTTCGTATCTATAAACCATGCTGCGATTTCATGCTCTGGGTCTCCAGAACCACTTGAGCGAATTTCGCTTTTTACAGGGTCATATATATCTACACCTAATATTTCAACAACTATCCCCTCTTTAGTTTGTTTAACTTTCACATCTGGCTCCCCAAAAGCAAGGAAAAGATTCCCTGAACCAGTTTTTTTAAGGAGATCACCCATTGAAAGGTCTGGATTAATTTTTACTTTCATTATACGCAATTTCTCAAACTCGGAAGGTTCTGTAAATGCTGAGGCTTCGAATGAAGTGGCCGCTACTATAAGAAGATCAGCAAATTTCTTAGCAACTTTCGCTGCATCGCGAATAAAATCATCATCCACACTACCAAACTCAGGACCAATAGCAACAGCAACCTTCTTCAATCCCTGAGCTGTTTTATATTCACCTGAGGCTTGAATTTCTGGACCACCAGGAAGAATGTCTAAATTACTAAATTCTACACGTGCCCCCTTTTCACCAGTCTGTACTCCAGCCTTAAGCAAATTAGTAACAACGGTCTCTACAAAGCGATCAGAAGAAACCATTTCTTGTGCATCAGAGACGCGATGCGGAGAAAGAGACTCTACAGTAAAAGGACCTGCTACGCGCACAATATTCTTATCTTCATTCGGTTGATCATAAAGAACTTCTTGTTCTGGCTCTTCATTATTGGCTAAAGACCTAAGTGTAACATGAGGCACAGTTTTATATTCAAAACCAAATCCAATATTGTACTTATCCTTAAGCTTATAATAAAGAAACTTTGCTGCCATAAGACGGGTACGAGCTAATGCCAATGCTACACGGGAAGTATCTATGGTTACCCATCTTCTCCCCCATTGTTCTGCAACGTAAGCCGTAGTACCTCCACCACAGGTAGGGTCTAAAACAAGATCTCCGGGATCGGTTGTCATCAACAAACATCTTGTGATTACTTTTTCAGATGTTTGAACAACATACCTCTTATTTAATTC
>JBAZGV010000176.1:0-2712 GCA_041652675.1 Candidatus Omnitrophota bacterium | reverse complement strand
AGGCGCTTTTGGGCACTGACAATATCATTAATACTAATTAATGGAAAATCTAAAGCATAAGGTTTGCCTGTTTTTGGATTTAGGCTCGCGGGTCCGGTTGACCCCTTGCATCCTCCGAGTATATTTGAACAAATAATAAAATATTTATCCGTATGAAAAGCCTTTCCCGGTCCGATAAAAGCATCCCACCAACCTAGAGTATTATCATTTTTATGCACACCTGCGGCATGGGCATCACCTGAAAGAGCATGCGTAATAAGAATGACATTGGACTTTTCTTTGTTTAAAACGCCGTAGGTTTCAAAGGCCAGGGTAATCGGGCCAAAAACCTCCCCGCTTTCAAGTTTAAGCGACTCAAAAGTAAATTCTTGAGTTTCAACCAAGCCTACACTATTGTTTTGTACTATTTTCTTATCCTTGTTCACCACGCACCTTCTTCCTTATTCATCTTTTGTCTTTATATTATCCCCGAACTTCTTCTCAAAAACCTTGAATTCATAGAAGGTGCGGGATCATACCTTTTCCTCTTGAAAAAGCCAGGTAGTAAGATATCTTTCTCCCGTATCAGGAAGAATCACCACGATAAGCTTCCCCTTATTTTCACTGCGTTTGGCAACTTGAAGCGCTGCCCATAGAGCGGCTCCACTTGAAATACCGACAAGGATACCTTCAAGTTTAGCGAGCTTGCGGGCAAGATCTCCAGCATTATCATTAGAAACCTGGATGATCTCATCAATAACATCTTTATTTAACACCTGCGGAATAAACCCCGCACCAATCCCCTGTATCTTGTGCGGACCGGGTTTACCACCAGATAAAACCGGAGAAGCTTCTGGCTCAACCGCGATCGCCTTAAAGCCCGGCTTTCTTTTTTTAATTACTTCAGCAATCCCCGTGATTGTCCCTCCTGTACCAACTCCTGAAACCAAGATATCAATCTTCCCATCAGTATCGTTCCAGATCTCCTCGGCAGTTGTTTTACGGTGGATCTCAGGATTAGCAGGATTATTAAACTGCTGAGGCACAAAACTATTAGGAGTAGATCTCGCCAACTCCTCGGCCTTTTCTACTGCGCCCTTCATACCCTTAGCACCATCAGTTAATACGACTTCTGCTCCTAATATTCTAAGAAGCTGGCGGCGCTCAATACTCATGGTCTCAGGCATCGTTAAAATCAGCTTGTAACCTTTTGCCGCAGCCACAAATGCCAGGGCGATTCCGGTATTTCCGCTCGTAGGCTCAATAATCACGGAATTATCCTTAAGTAAACCTTTTTTCTCAGCGTCTTCAATTAATGCAACCCCTAACCGGTCTTTTACGCTTGAAAGTGGATTGAACGACTCTAATTTTACTACCACTGTTGCCTCTAACCCTTTAGTAATGCGATTAAGCTTAACCAATGGAGTGTTGCCGACTGTCTTAGTGATATCAGAGAATATTCTATCCATACTTCTCTCCCATGTTAAATCCAAATGTCAAATTTCAAAATCCAAATCAATCACAAAATCCCAATTTCAAACCATGTTTATTTGGATTTTGGGTTTGGAGATTCATTTGATATTTGGATTTGGTCATTTGTCATTATATCTCTTATACCTTCTTCAAGGCTTGTTCAATATCCGCGATAATATCATCGATATGCTCAATGCCAATAGATAACCGGATAAAATCAGGGGTTACGCCTGTTGACAATTGCTCTTCAGATGACAACTGCTGATGCGTTGTAGTCGCCGGATGAATCGCAAGGCTCTTAGCATCGCCAATGTTAGCTAAATGCGATATTAATTGTAAAGAATCAATAAATTTCTTTCCCGCTTCTAAGCCCCCTTTTATGCCAAAGCCTAAGATTGCGCCTGCACCTTTAGGCAAATACTTCTTCACTCTTTCTTTTTCTGGGCTATCGTCAAGCCCAGGATAATTAACCCAAGATACCTTAGGGTGCTTCTTAAGGTACCTGGCTACGGCTAGTGCATTTTCAGCATGGCGGGGCAATCGAAGGTGCAATGTCTCCAGACCCTGCAAAAACAAAAATGAATTAAACGGAGAAACTGCCGGGCCAAGATCCCTCAGTAGAGTAACACGCGCCTTAATAATATAAGCGATATTGCCCAACGGCTTTAAAGCTTCTACAAAGTTAATACCATGGTAGCTCGGTTCCGGGCCGGAGATTAAAGGAAATTTGCCGTTCGTCCAGTCGAATTTTCCGGAATCAACAATAACTCCACCAATCGAGGTCCCATGCCCGCCAATAAATTTAGTTGCCGAATAAACAATAATATCAACACCAAAATCAAATGGCTTCAACAAATATGGAGTTACCGTATTGTCCAAAACAAATGGTATCCCATTATTATGGGCGATTTTAGATATGCCCTCAAGATCAGCAACATTATTTTTAGGATTGCCTATAGATTCAGCATAAATCGCCTTTGTTTTAGAAGTTACGGCCTCTTGAAATGCGTCTAAATCTCCGGAAGGCACAAATTTCACCTTTATCCCCAATCGCGCGAACGTATAATGAAACAAAGTATATGTTCCGCCGTAGAGATTATCCGCGGATACAATTTCATCACCGGCTTGCGCGATATTAAGAAGCGCTAAAGTTATCGCTGATTGGCCACTGGCAACTGCCAAAGCACCAACGCCGCCTTCCAGGGCCGCTATTCTTTTCTCAAAAACATCAGTTGTCGGGTTCATCAAGCGCGTGTAAAT
>JBAZGV010000175.1:0-2737 GCA_041652675.1 Candidatus Omnitrophota bacterium | reverse complement strand
TATCAAGATAAATACTCTTTAAATAGTCAAACTCTTCGCTTATATCAGTAACAGGTATATAACGAGAACGCCCATACTTATCAACAACTATAAGGTTATTCTTATAAACCCTGCTTAAAGACTGCAGGCCTAAATTATTAAACTCCATCTCTATAAAATCACTGTGCATACCTATTGAATAAACAGGCAGCCAGCCAGAAAGCAAATCTTCTTCTGCTTGCGCTTTATATTCTTCCGGAATAAGCAGCTCTACGGCTGGGTATGCTTTCCAAGCTATTTCATTATTATCTATTTTGCCGTTATCATTTAAATCTTTTGACCACAGATACATACCTGTGCTGCTTGTAGTCTGTTCTCCTGATAAACGATGCTTATCACTTGTATAACCTTCATCGCTTATAAGCCTATCCAAAACAGAATCGGTAATAGGTTCTCGTAAATATCTTCCGGCCTGCCTGCTGGCAAAACCTATTACTCTTTCTGCCCCATCAAGCGTTTCCTCGTCAGAATCCAGAATAATCAAGTCCCCATTCTTTAACCAAATCCTCCCCTGATAAAACGCCAAATCCCTTTCTAATATTACATCCGGAACATAGATCGGCCGGTATGACTTACCGCCTTCAAGTAGATCGCCTAACTCTGGGTTATAAGCTCCGTCTGGATCAGATACTGTTAATTTATATATACCATCTTTATCCTGTATGCCGACTAATCCAAGATCATCATAGTTCTCAACCATGTCTTTTTCATTCAAGAACCTGAGCGCGCCGTTCGGAGCTGTAACTGTAAAATAATCACGCGAGAGGCTATTCAAACGCTCGTAACCTTTTTTACCTAATTCCCAACTGCCGTTTAGTATAACTTTCCTGCCATCAATAGTAGTCTGGAATCCTCTGATACTAAAAGCCTGTACCGGCTCACCTAAGGCATCGCGTAAAATCTCACCGCCATTGCCTCTTACTGCCTTGCCAAAAAGATGCCCACCCAAAATAGCTTCTTCCCATTCTTTCTCACTCAAACTTACTGCGCCTTCATTGTTATCGGCGATAAAACCAAAACCTTCATAACGCTTGTCTGCCTCTTCCATGGCACGCAGGCTAAGCCTGACTGCTGCGATATTACCGTCTCTTTCCACTAAGAACATTCTTCTTTCTGCCTCCGGGATGGCCTGCTTTACTCCTTGAGCATCGTCATAATAGTTAAGCGGAACGTTGTCTACCGTAACAACATCGCCGTTCTGATCAATAATCTGGACCGGCCTGTTTAAAAGAAATGCCCTTGTAGTTATTACTTGGCCGTTAAGCGTATAACTCAATTCCTGGTCTACAACGCTGATTCCTGCTCTTTCTAATTGCGTATCGCTCATAAATTCAAGCGGGAATGACCTGCGCCATTCTGACTCAGACAACAACCCTCTTGTTCCATCAAAATACTCTTTGATACCAAATGCTTCTGTGTCTCTTAACATAGCCAAGTCGCGCTGAATAGCTTTAGGATTATAAGCCAATAAATATTGCTGGCCGTCAATCCAAACATGGCTTAACTGAACTTTATCTGCATCGGGAACCGTAATCTTGCCGGGTACTGATTCGCCGTAAAAATATTCATTTAAAAGGCCTGTAAACTCCGGACTTACTCCTTCGGGGAATTTACCCTGCTCAACTAAATTATCAATATTAGAGACGCTGATACCATGGGCTGCTTGCGCCTTCTCCTGCGGAGTCATATGCTTGCCGCCAAACTTAGCTACAGGGCCTAAGGTTACTCCGAAATACGGCATATCTGCGCCTTCTCTGCCGGTTAAAAGCTGGCCAGCGGTAAATATTGCGCCAAACCTCTCTCCTAACGGAACAGTCAAGTTGCCTTCAACGCCAGCTCTGTTATAATGGCCCTGGTCATAATTAGCGGCTATATTTAATTTTACATCTCTGCCGAATTTAATATCTACAGCGGCTTTAGCTTTGGTAACCTCGCCATTAGACATCGCCTCTACTCCCGCTCGTATACCGCGGGTTACCCTGCCTTCAATCCGAACACCCGGCATAATAGCAGCTACATCTGACCAGTTGCTATCGTCTTTTATTCCGCGGACAAAGAACTCAATCTCATATCTGCCGTTAGGAGCTCTTTTCCCGAAACCAAGTTGCCCGAAGACATAACCTTCATCGACTACTAAATCCCTTTGTACCGGTACAGAAATGTTATAAACCTGGCCGTTAATAGGAAGCGGGATATTTTCATCTATAAAGACGCTATCTTCGGCATAAGTACCTGTATAGCCTGCCTTCATGCGGGCAAACCAGCCATCATCACCGATCTTTCTTTCCAAATTAACCTGGTGAGCATGAATAACGCCCTTATTATCTAAAGAGATATCGACGAATCCGGCATAACCTATATACCAATTATCATTTCTCCAATCAATGCTATCAAATAATACTATTCTGTATTCCTGCCATTTTTGATATTCGCCTGGCTCGGCCTCTTTGTAACCTGAACGATTCTCTAAACCGCCTTGTGCGATATTTGTCCCGCTTCCTGAACCTAATTCAAAATCTTTGCGTAATATGATGCCGTAATATTTAGAACTTGCGCCGTTATCTAATGTTAAATTACAAGTAGTTAAATCTACGTTAAAACCTAAAAGCCTTGCTACATCTGTAGCAGTAACTCCGCCTACAGAATTTTCATCGCCCAAGAATATATTGCTAAAATTGCCCTGCGGCCTCAAACCTTC
>JBAZGV010000174.1:0-2759 GCA_041652675.1 Candidatus Omnitrophota bacterium | reverse complement strand
GCGCTTAAGCTCCGCCTCAATCGCCCTGCTATTGCTATAAATATCATGTAAATCTAATTTTATTTTAGCCATGAATTTATTATATCATTCTAAACCAAGGGCAAGCACAATAATCTTTATCTAATGCAGTCCTTGCAAGCCACCTATTTTATTTACAGCAAGAGCTTGTGCCTTTAACTATTTTCTTGATCACAACATTGATAATAAAACAAGCTAAAGCCAGAAATATTGCTAAATTGTCTGTTATCGGCAGAACATCAAAAGCTGCCGCCAAAAGCAACAATACCCCCACGCCCCATAAAATCGAATTACAGACACATGCCTTCTTATTCTCCATCTTCTCCTCCTTTTAGTTGCTTTATATACTCTCTTCTCCGGAATTAGAAAAATAAACACAGCTCCTTAAAGGTAAATTCGGCCTAAGATCTCTTATAGGAACACAGGCAAATTGTATCCCGGAGACTGTTTTATGCATCCCTATCCTATGATCGTAAACAGGGCAGAAATATTTTCCGGATTCATCCCTCCTTAAATCCACGCAAGGATCTCCATCAAGAGCGCCGCAGCAAGCTCCACACCTCCTGCAAAGAGCCTCATACCTCACCCGCTCTTCTTCCTGTTTTCGTAAATACGCTGTTTCGTCCATAGAGATATTATACCCTATAAAATAATAAACCCAAGCCTTTTCGAACTTGGGAAAGTTTGTTTTATTATTTAAAAAATATTAACTGGCGAGCTAACTTTCTATCGATTAAAATATTACAAATTAGTCCGTAAATGCTCGGGAAAACGTTCCTGCATCATTTGGAATATTCTTTCTTTATCCTGGTCGCGGAGCTTAGTAAACTTCATGCCATAGGTATGATTCCCATCAATCTCCTTATACCAGCTAATCGTTATTCCAATACCAAATGAATAATTATCATTAAAGTAGAGCTCACACCCAGCGCATTCTTCTGGAATTTTTTCGGGGATAATTAAACGGAAACCTTTAAAGTTTAAATCTTTAACTTCGCAGGCTAAATAATCGTTATTGCCAGTTAATTTTATCTTGGCTGGAGCGGAAATTTTCCATCTGGGTAACTGTCTTTTTTCTTTAAAACCCTGTTGAATTGGTGCGGTTTTCTTCCGGAAAATATTAAATAGGCCCATAGTCACCTCTTTTTGATGATTTCCTTTATTTTACCTCCGGCACCATACTTGTCAAATAAAAACAAACACCTTAAATCTTTTATCTAGTGCAGTCCTTGTGAGCGTAAGCGAACAAGGATGAGCACCTTAGTTTTTGCCCGACGCAGTACTTTATGCGAAGCACAAAGTATCGTACCCCCGAAATTCCAACTACTGCTTAATTTTCTTAATAGCTTCTTGTGTCTCAGGGTCGCTTACAACATCAGCAAACTTTTTACTACTCATCAACGCTTGGATATTACCGGACTTTACGGCATTGATAATCTCTGGATCTTCCGCTAATTTCCGAACTTGAGGATTATTGGCTAAGTTTCTAACCACAGCAGCATTATCCGGATTGCTCATTATTTTCTGGCTATAGCTATTAATCTGTGACGGAGTAAGATTATTTAACTGAGCACCTGAATTAAAAGAAGAGTTAGGCAGAGCAGATTCCATTGATTCAATTTTAGCGATCTTTCCCGCATCTACTTTTATTTCGCCAAGAGAAACGGTGCTTATAGTGTAAGAACCGTTTGCAAAAGAAATTACTTCACCCTTAACCACACTACCATCAGTTAACTCAATTCTGCTCACCTGGCCGCAATAACCGGAAACATTTAAGGTTAAAAAAAATAAGAGAAAAATAAAATTTCTTTTCATATTCCACTTCCTCTCTATCGCTATACAAACCTTTCTTATTGCCTTATTTTACCCCTGCCAATCCAATATGCTTGTCAAAAAAATTGAGTACCTTGTGCTTTTATCCAGCGAAATCCCTGCGAGCGCAAGCGAGCAGGGACAAACACCTTAGCATCCCCTATTTTTCCTTTTTAATCTGGCTAATAATATCTTCTAACTCCCGGTTGAATTCATCTGGAGATTCAACCATCAGGAAATGCCCGACTCCCCGCATTACCCTCAAATGATATGACTTAAGATATTTACTGTTAATCTCCGGATGCTGATACTGCTGCCAGAGGTCAGCGCTTAAAGACCACAACGGGACTTTTACGTCGCTTAAAAGCGGAATAACCGGAGTATCAAAATAACATTCCATAGTACTGATTGCAATTTTCGGATCAGACCTAGAAACATTCCTAACTACCTCTTCGATTAATTTAGGATCAGCATTTTTATTAAACATATCCCTCATAAATGGCGCTGAATTCTTTACAAAATCCTTCTTCAAAGGGTCAATGTATTTTACTTTATCTTCGGGAGTAGCCATATACTCAAAATTCTCCAGGGTATCTATAGCGATAAGCCCATAGGCTTTCTCCTTAAGAAGCCGGTTTGCTTCAAGAATTATTGTACCCGACATGGAATGCCCTATAAGAATGGCTTTGTCAACTTTTTCCGCGTTGACCACCGCGGCTACATCCTCGCCAAATAATTCCTGGGTATAAACCCTTCTTTGGCGTCCGGATGCGCCATGGCCAGCCAGATCCAAAGCAATAACCTTGTATTTCTTAGCAAAAAACGGTATCTGTTTATCCCAGACAGAGCGGCTGCCGCACCATCCGTGTACAAAAACCAGCGCCGGCTCTCCCTTGCCATATACGGAATAGGCAATTCTAACGCCGTCT
>JBAZGV010000173.1:0-2768 GCA_041652675.1 Candidatus Omnitrophota bacterium | reverse complement strand
CAAAAAGAATCTTTAGCTTTTCCTGGGCGAGTAGATCCAATTGTTTAAAATAACGATCGATCATCTTATAGCCGGATTTTTTAACCTCTTCGGATGCGAAATCGTCGAGATACTCTTTAAATGTTACCAACGCATTCATACCACATTTACCTTTAATCGTCCCAGGTTTAGCCATATCCATAAAAGCTTCGCCGGTTCTTTCCATACGGTAACAAGCAGCGCAAAAACTAGGAATATAATCATGCTTAATCAAAGACGCGATTACCTCATCTAAACTGCGATGGTCACCCAGAGAAAACTGTCCGCCGGATTCTTCTTTTACCTGCTTGCCAACAGGCAAGGATTGAGAATATCCTCCGGGTGAAGTTCGTGACTCCGCACTAACCTGAGAGACTCCAAGGCTCAAAAGTGAATCACGCAACTCCGGACTCTCGCGAGTAGACATGATTATTCCGGTATATGGCACCGAAAGCCTTAATACCGCTACAACTTTCATAAAATCTTTATCGGAAATTTTATAAGGGGGCGCGAACGAAAGTGCCGCTCCTTCTGCCGGCTCAATGCGCGGTACAGAAATAGTATGCGGCCCAACTTTAAGCTCCTGCTCCATATGTTCAACATGAGAAAGCAAGCCTAGAGTTTCAAACCTGTAATCATACAAGCCATAAAGCACCCCTATCCCTATATCATCTATCCCCGCGGCAAATGCACGGTCAACCGCATCAATCCTATTATCAGGATCACTCTTCGGCCCTTTTGGATGCATACGCTTATAAGCTTGCTGATGGTATGTCTCCTGAAAGATCTGAAAAGTCCCAATACCAGAGGCCTTTAACCGCCTAAACTCATCAATGCTTAACGGCGCACAATTAACATTAACTCTTTTTATCTTATTCTTACCAACTTCTGCAGCATAAATAGCTTGCACTGCTTCAATATAATAATCTACATTGGTTTTTCCGCTTGGGGCACTCTCTCCGCAAACCATAAGTATTCTTTTATGGCCGCGCCCCAACAACCACTCTGTCTGAGTAATTATTTCAAGTGGGTTTAACGCTCGACGCTTAATTGACGCGTTATCAGCCTTAAACGCGCAATAAAGGCAATTGTTCGCACAAAGATTGCTAATGTAAAGGGGCGCGAAAAGTACCACCCTTCTTCCGTAAATCTTATCTTTAACAAAACTTGCCGCGGAAAATATCTTCTGCATATAGGCCGGGTCATCTACGGAAAGCAAGCAAGCAGACTCCTCTAAAGTAAGCCGTTTAAGTAATTTAGCCTTATTAAGAATAGCATCTAATTTGCGGCTATCAAATTTAACCGCATCAACCAATAAATTATTGATTCTTTCTTCGTTAATATATTTCATTTTAAATCGGGGACGCTCCCCAAGGTACCAGTCTTGCTTCAAGAGTGTCCCCTTCGGGAGCGTCCCCAAGATTAGATTTCCTTACTAAGCGCGGATTTTACGCTTACTCCTGATATTTTACCTAATTTACCAGTTAGAGCGCCCAACTCATCCGTCGACGCATCCACGATAAGCACAATAACGCTAAGCTCTTTTTTGACATGCGGAATCCCCATACGGCCGATAATCAATTCCCCAAATTCAGTCAAGACATGATTCACAAGCGGTGCAGCTTTTTTACGATTATGAATAATCACTCCTACAAAACCCAGACGTTTTTCCATTCTTTACCCTCCATTTTGTTGGGCTTAAAAGAAAAAACCCAACCTGCCAAAAGGTTGAGTTTTCCTAAAACGCTCTTCCCTTAGGCTCAGAGATATTCCTCGCCAACAGGATTAATTTTATTTTATTTTGTATAAATCGGCCTCGCCTTATAATGAGTATGCAGAAGGCTTTCTGATTTCTCTCCTAAGGGCTTTCCTAAAAACTCCTTATAAAGCCTTTTGATATAAGGATTCTGATGGCTACAGCGCACTTGTTTTCTATCATCATCCTGATATAAAGCCTGCGCTCTCTTAAACCTTAATTCATCTGTAACCATATAAGGCTGTCCGCCTCCGCCTACGCATCCTCCGGGGCAAGCCATAACCTCGATAAAATGATACGGCATCTCTTGATTCTTGGCTTTAGCTTCCCTTACTTTATTTAATATATACTCAACATTCCCCAGGCCATGGGCAATGGCAATCTTAAGTTTCTTACCGGCAATCTCAATTTCGGTTTCTTTGATCCCTTTTAAACCTCTGACATTTTCAAATTCAACTTTCTTTAACTCCTTACCGGTAACAAAATAATGCGCGGTCCTTAATGCCGCCTCCATGACTCCACCGGTAGCGCCAAATATTACTCCCGCGCCGGCATATTCACCTAAAATACTATCGCATTCCTCATCAGGTAAAGTATCAAAATCAATGCCCGCTTGTTTAATCATACGCACAAGTTCCCTGGTGCACAAAACTGTATCTATATCCTGAAAACCTGATGCGGACATCTCTTCATTTCTGGTAATCTCATATTTCTTAGAAGTACAGGGCATAATGGAAACCATAAATATCTTGGATGGGTCGATCTTGTTCTTTTCCGCGTAATAAGTCTTGGAAAGCACACCCAAGATCTCATGCGGTGATTTACAGGAAGAGAAATGCTCGATCATATCCGGATAGAATTTCTCCATAAAATCCACCCAAGAAGGGCAGCAGGAAGTAATTAAAGGAAGCGGCCTGTTCCCGTGCAAAAGCCTCTCCTCAAATTCACTAGCCTCCTCCATGATCGTGACATCCGCCGCAAATGATGTATCAAA
>JBAZGV010000172.1:0-2795 GCA_041652675.1 Candidatus Omnitrophota bacterium | reverse complement strand
CAACCGTGAGTTTGCCCCTTTAAAGAAAGCAGATGACGCTATTTATGTAGATACTACTTTTCTTACGATTGAAGAGGTAGTTAATAAACTTTTGTCTTATATACTGAGGCATCAATAAATGGATAAATCACTAATACGTAATTTTTCAATCATAGCCCATATAGACCATGGAAAATCTACGATTGCCGATCGCATTCTAGAAGTAACCGGAGCGATAGATAGAAAACATAAAGGGAGCCAGCTCCTTGACGATATGGACCTGGAGCGAGAGCGAGGTATTACTATCAAGGCTTCAATGGTAAGGCTCTCTTATCGTGCCATTGACGGCAAAGACTACATTTTAAATTTAATAGACACCCCTGGGCATGTTGATTTCACCTATGAAGTCTCTAAGTCTCTTGCTGCCTGCGAAGGAGCGGTATTGCTGGTTGACGCTGGACAGGGAATTGAGGCTCAAACCGTAGCTAATTATTATTTAGCCATGGAGAACAACCTAGAGATAATTCCGGTAATTAATAAAATAGATTTAACCGCTATAGATTTGCCTAAAGTAAAGACACAAGTTGCCAGTGTCTTAGGTTTTAAAGAAGAGGAAATAATTTTGGCTTCGGCAAAAGACGGAATCGGGATCACTGATATCTTAGAGAGAATAATTCAGGTTATACCGGCACCGAGCGGTGAAATTGATAATGCCCTAAAAGCTCTGGTTTTTGATTGCCGTTTTGATGCCTATAAAGGTGTTGTAGTATTTGTCAGGATAGTCGAAGGTAAAATAACCGTTAATACCCAGCTTAAAATGATGCATTCGGGAGCTATCTATAAAATTGAAGAGTTGGGCGTATTTAAAAATTTAAAATACTCCGAGGTCGATTCTTTAACTTGCGGTGAAGTAGGATACTTTACCGCTAATATACGTGAACCAAGGGAAATAATTATCGGGGATACTATAACGGACGTAAAAAATCCCTGTAAAGATGTTTTCCCGGGCTATCGACAACCAAAACCATTAGTTTTTTGCGGCATATACCCGGTTAATCCCGGAGATTTTCCGGATTTACGCGATGCCATGGATAAATTAAAACTATCTGACGCCTCATTTGTATTTGAACCGGAGAATTCACAATCATTTGGATCTGGGTTTCGCTGCGGGTTCTTAGGCCTTTTGCATATGGAGATAGTACAAGAACGCTTAGAGCGTGAATATAATCTAAATCTTATTTTGACCGTACCTAATGTTGTATACAGGGTAATATGTAAAAACGGTGAGGTTATTGAGGTGGATACACCGTCAAAATTACCTGATTCTTCGAATATTCAGGAGGGACAAGAACCTTACGCGGATTTATTAATGATTATCCCTGTTGAGACAATTGAAGCAGTTTGCGATTTTACGAAATCCAGAAGGGGAGTATTTAAATCTAACGAGTATTTAACTGAAGATAGAGTAAAGCTTACATTTAGCATCCCGCTCTCCGAAATTATCGTAGATTTTTATGACCGGATAAAGTCGCTTACCCGCGGTTACGGTTCTTTAGATTACGAATTCAAGGAATACTTACCCACAAAATTAGTAAAATTAGATATTTTATTGAACTCTCAGCCTTGCGACGCTTTTTCTTCCTTAATGTGCAAAGAAAAAGCCTATTCGCGCGCGCATGCGTTAGTCTCTAAATTAAAGGAGCTTATTCCCAGGCAATTGTTTGAGGTGTCAATACAGGCGACAGTAGGCGGCCAGATACTGGCATCGGATAAAGTGCGTTCTGTAGGAAAGCACGTTACTGCTAAGTGTTACGGTGGAGACATTACGCGAAAGCGTAAACTTTGGGAAGAACAGAAAAAAGGAAAAAAACGTTTAAAACAATTCGGCAAGGTAGAGATACCGCAAGAGGCATTTCTGGAGGTATTAAAAATATGAAAAGCCATAAAAATAAATCAGTTATAAGGGAATGGATTGAGGCTCTTGTTGTTGCGGCGTTCTTGGCCTTTTGTATTATTAGGCCGTTTGTGGTTCAGGCATTTAAAATTCCAACCGGTTCAATGAGGCCTACATTATTAGAGGGTGATTTGATCTTGGTAAACAAGTTTATTTACGGCGCAAAAGTCCCTTTTACTAAATACAGGCTTCCGGCATTAAGAGAGCCGAAAAAGGGAGATGTAGTTGTTTTTATTTATCCCGAAGATAAAAAGAAGGATTTCATTAAACGTTTAATTGGGCTTCCAAAAGATATAATTGAGATCAAAAGCGGGACGATATATGTAAATGACCAACCTCTGCTGGATCCTGCCTTCAGGCGTTATTATTACAATCGGGGAGATTTTGCCAAAGAAGGTGAAAAAATAACCGTCCCGGATGACAGTTTTTTTGTTTTAGGAGATAATTCCGGCTCATCTAAAGATAGCCGTTACTGGGGTTTTGTGCCAAAGGATAATATGCTTGGTAAGGCTATAGTAATTTATTGGCCTCCTCAGCGTATTCGTATTATAAAATAAAAAGTTATGAGCCCAGCACCTTCTTTATATTCAATTAATTATAAAGATCGTAGTGGGGTTAAATCTATAAATAAAAAAGAAGGTGCGGGGTGAACATTGCGAATAAAATATCCACATTCAGAATATTAAGTGTTCCGTTTTTTATAGCCAGCCTAATGTATTATAACGGAGGGAGGAAATTTCTGAGATTTATAGCTTTGGGGATTTTTATCCTTGCTGCTATATCTGATGCGGCGGATGGATATATGGCTAGAAAATCGAAACAACAGTCTAAAGCTGGGCTAGTTTTAGACCCCTTAGGAGAT
>JBAZGV010000171.1:0-2825 GCA_041652675.1 Candidatus Omnitrophota bacterium | reverse complement strand
GTATGCGTGAATATATACTGGATGATAAAGTAGACCTAAAGAAGGCCTGGAAGACATGTAAATACGCTTCTTATGCTTTCGGTGTTTCTATACCAATTAATCAGCCGGGAATAGGCGCGAATGCTTTTGCTCATGAATCCGGTATCCATGCCGACGGAGCGCTAAAAGATAGGCGTAATTATGAACTCTATGATTATGAAGAGTTAGGCAGGGGAGAGCCGGAGATAATTGAAACCGGGCGTAAGATTACAGCCGGAGAATATTCAGGCATTAAGGGCTTCAGGAATGTTTATGAAAAAATAGAAGTTGCTTTCCAAGATGATACTCAGGCAGCTCAAGTCTTGGAGTTAGTAAGGTATGCCAATGTTCATAATCAAAAGCCATTGGTGGATGATGAGCTTAAGTTTATCGCTAAATATCCGGATATAGCGCGCAGGATATTTACTATGGAACCTTAAAATATTAACCCTGCCATTTCGAGGGCTGGGTATGAATTGGAGGAAGAGCAGGGTGAATACAATTCTTGTTGGCATCCAGTGGGGAGATGAAGGTAAGGGCAAGGTAATCGATATTTTATCTCAGAGGTCGGATTATATCGTGCGCTATCAGGGCGGAAATAACGCCGGGCACACGGTTGTGGTAGGGGATAAAGAATATATATTCCATCTTATGCCTTCAGGTATTTTGCATAAGGGTAAAGTCTGTTGCATAGGCAATGGTGTGGTTATTGACCCGGCGGTTCTTCTTAGCGAGATTGAGGGATTAAAGAAGTCGAAGATAAGTATAGCCGGCAGGCTTAAAATTTCTTCACTCGCGCATGTAATTATGCCTTACCATAGAATATTGGATCAACTTAGAGAGACAAAGAGAGAACATAAAATAGGCACTACCGGGCGCGGCATAGGGCCTTGCTACGCGGATAAGATTAATCGTTGCGGTATCCGCATGGTTGATCTTTTAAATCCTAAGGTATTTGCCGATAAATTGAAGGACAATTTAAAAGAAAAGAATGAGATATTTGTAAAGGTATATAAGCATTCGGGATTTGATTTTAAGGCTATATACCAAGAGTATCTTGGCTACGGAAAGATCTTCGCTCCTTATATATCCAATACCGCGTTTATTTTAAACCGCGCTATTGATCATAAAAAAGATATTCTCTTCGAGGGCGCGCAGGGGACATTTTTAGATATTGATTTTGGCACCTATCCTTTTGTTACCTCATCTTCTACAACTAGCGGAGGAGCATGTACCGGCGCTGGAGTATCTCCGGTAAAAATAGATAAAGTTATCGGTGTCGCCAAAGCCTATACTACAAGAGTCGGGGAAGGCCCATTCCCCACGGAATTCTCTCCGGAGTTTGCTGATTTTATGCGTAAAAAAGGAAATGAATTTGGTGCAACTACCGGCCGTCCGAGAAGATGCGGGTGGTTTGACGCGTTAATGGCGAAAGAGGCAGTTATGCTCAATGGTGTTTCGGAGTTGGCGGTTATGAAAATGGATATATTGGATGGTTTAAAGAAGATCAAGATATGCATTGCTTATAGGTATAAAGGTAAACTGCTGAATGAATTCCCCCAGGATTTTCAGGCCTTAAGCAATGTTAAGCCAGTCTATAAGGAAGTTTTGGGCTGGCCCCAAAATTTAATCAAGCCAAGGTGTTACAAGGATTTACATCCTAATGCTAAAGAATACCTTAAGCTGCTTTCAGGCATGCTTAGAGCTAAAATAAAAATGATTTCAGTGGGTTCAGCCAGGGAAGATACTATTCTTCTTGACTGTTAATCTGGCCTGTGTTATAGTAAAAACTCATAAGTAAAGCGGAGGTAATTATGAAAAGAATATTGAAAGCTAGTTTAGTGATTTTTGTCGGTTTTGCTTTAGCAGGCTGCACATTTATATTTCAAAATGGCAGGCGTTCAGATGCGCAAAAGATAGAAGAGCTCTCTAACCAACTGGATGAATTATCCCAGGCAAAGAGGCTTCTTGAGGAGAGATTAGGGCAAGAGATATCTGATAAACAGGTAAAACTCCAGATGATGGAAAAAGGTTTAGTTATTACCGTAGTCGGAGACCTCTTGTTTGATTCCGGTAAGGCTAAAATCAGGCCTGAGGCCTACTCTCTATTAGATAAAGTTTCTGAAGTATTAAAAGAAAATATGTCCGGATTTAATATCGGTATTGAAGGTTACACGGATAATGTTCCGATTAAGCATTCAAAATGGAAGTCTAATTGGGAATTATCTACCGCCCGCTCTTTAAGTGTTTTACACTTCTTGGTTAATGAAAAAGGTATTTCACCGGAACGTTTATCAGCAATAGGTTTTGGCGAATATCGCCCGGTAAGTTTAGATGACACAAGAGAAGGCAGAAAATTAAATAGAAGAGTTGAGATTGTTATTCAGCCTAAGATCTCCAAGGTTAAAGAAGGAAATGTTGTAAGTCGTGAGGAGCCAAAGCTTCTTGAACCTAGAGAGAACCTGAAATAATAAGGTTTTATGATTATGAACCCTGCACCTTCTAGGTATTGAGTAATAAAAGGAAGGGATGGGGTGTTAAATTATGAATAAAGAAGAAGGTGCAGGGTGAAAGAGGTATTTAAGGAAAAACCAGTAGTCATATTGGCGGTTTTAAGTTTGGTCCTTTTCGTTTTCAATATAGGCTCCTGCGCAAGTTCATATAGCCAGAATGCAGCGCGCAGAAAAGAAATGGCGCAGCGGCTGGATAGTGAAGAAAAAATGGTTAAGGCGAATCAGGAGAAGGCCGCGATTTTAGAAAAGTTGAAAGCTAAAGATAAAGAATCAGAAGAAGAGAGAGCTACTTGC
>JBAZGV010000170.1:0-2879 GCA_041652675.1 Candidatus Omnitrophota bacterium | reverse complement strand
CCGTATAAAAGCACTGCCGATAAACCCAGCACCTCCGGTAACTAAGACTTTAGGTATTCTCTTACGCATTCGTCTAAGACTGAGTTAATATTTCTCACCTTAAAGCCTGACTTCTCAAGCTTATCAGTAGATAAAAGCAAATTAGTCCTTACGAGCCCTAATCTATCAAGTGCAATTGTCTTAAATTTGAATGACGGGACGTATTTCTGATACAGCCTCATTAAATCCGGGTAGCGTAAACCACCCTTATTAACCACATTATAAATTCCCCGGGCGTCGACTTTAATCAAATGCTCAACTGCCCTGATGAAATCCGGAATATAAGTAACTGAATTAGGGACATCGATAACTTTATTATACTTCAAAAGTTTATCTAATACGTTCTTAGAATGCTTGGCATTAAGCAAAGGTATGCGGATCCTCACGATAAGTATATTATGGAGACGCGCAAGCTTTTCTATCGCCCGCTCAGCATAAATCTTACTCCGGCTATAGAACAACTGGAAGAAGTAATTTTCACTTTCTTCCTTTATTGGCTTATCCTTTTCATAATCAAAATTAAATATGCAGCCGCTTGATATATGGACTAATTTCATATTATTACGCAAAGCGACTTCCGATAATATAACAGGAATGAAACTATTTGCCAGCAAAACTCCATCAATATCCAACTCGCAGTCATCCACATTCCTCTTACCGGTCATACCGATACAATTAATTATCGTTTGCGGATTGTACCGTTTGATTATTTTCTCAGCATCTTTATAAGACCTTATCAAACAATCTGTTATTTGACAATTCAATGCCTTTTGTAAACGCTCTCCAATAAAACCTTTACCCAAAATCAATATTTTTTTATTCATTAGCGATATCCTTTAAATACCGGCCATAGCTAGTAGGAATATTGCCGGCGAGTTTCAATAATTGGCTCTTCTTAATATACCCCTTACGGTATGCAACTTCTTCAGGACAACCTATCTTTAAACCCTGACGTTCTTCTATCGTTTTTATAAAGACCGAGGCATCGATAAGCGATTCCGGCGTACCGGTATCAAGCCAGGCATGCCCACGGCCCAAGAATTGCACCTTAAGTTTACCTTTCTTGATATATTCATTATTTATGCCTGTTATCTCCAACTCACCACGAGCCGATGGTTTAAGTTCCTTAGCTACCTTGACCACGTTCTTATCATAAAAATATAGCCCTGCGACCGCCCAGCTTGATTTCGGATTTTTAGGCTTTTCCATAATAGAAACAACTCTACACTTCTTATCAAACTCAATTACCCCGTAGCGCGAAGGATCCTTGACCTTATAACCAAAAACCAGTGCGCCATTCTTCATTCCTGAGGCTTCATGAAGAAGCTCACCTAAATTATATCCATGGAATATATTATCTCCTAAAATTAGGCAGACGCTATCATTACCAATGAACTTTTCTCCAACAATAAAACTTTGGGCGATACCCTTTGGCTCATTCTGAACTTCATAAGATATTTTAATCCCCAGGCTTGTACCATCTCCCAATAAATCTTTAAATCTCGGAGTATCTATTGGTGTAGAAATAACCAGTATTTCTTTTATTCCGGCAAGCATAAGAACGGACAAAGGATAATAGATCATCGGCTTATCATAAATTGGGAGCATCTGTTTACAAACACACTTGGTAATCGGGTAAAGCCGGGTAGCTTTACCTCCTGCGAGGATTATCCCTTTCATTCGACTTTCTCCCATTCTACATTCTTTCTGTACTTAAAATACATGGCTATAAGTATCACTAACGTTACTAAAGATACCAAATTTGCGTATATTATTATCGGGTCTTTGCGGTAAATACCGTATACCATCCATAAAATAACCCCCAGAGAAAACTGAACAAGAGTAAAAAAGCTGACATCTTTAACCGATTTGGTCTTTAAAGATTTAACGATTTGAGGAACGAAAGAAAGCATTGTAAGAGTTGCTGCCATCGAGCCGATTATTGTCCAAATCATAAGCTTATCCTATTTTAAGGCTCAAGAAACGCCGGGAACCTGCTTTTAGTATCCCGCTTTCTTTAGGAACAAAATCTTCCTTATCAATTTTAATGTTATTAAAACTTACTGCGCCCTGCTTAACCAAACGACGCGCTTCATTGCCACTTGCGGCAAGCTTGCTTTCAGTAAGTATTACAATGATATTCTTACTACCATCAGATTCAAATTCCGGCATATCTGTGGGAATTTCTTTCAGGGAAAATACACGCGCAAACTCTTTTTCTTCTTCTTGAGCAGCATCAACTGAGTGATACTGAGTAATAATTAACTTTGCCAGCTTGACTTTAGCTTCTTTCGGATGCATTGCCTTGATAACCGTTAAATCCTCATCCGTAAGCAATTCAAAATACTTGAGCATAAGCTCGTCGGAAATTGACATTACCTTGCCAAACATATCCTTAGGCGCTTCATTAATCCCGATGTAGTTACCAAAAGACTTACTCATCTTCTGGATGCCGTCGGTGCCTTCTAAAAGCGGCATAGTCAGAACAACCTGCTCAGGTTGATTGAAATCTTTTTGGAACTGCCTGCCGACTAAAAGATTAAAAATTTGATCAGTCCCGCCTAATTCGATATCGGCTTCCAACTCAACTGAATCATAACCCTGCATAAGCGGATACATAAACTCTAAAATAGAGATATTTTCTCCGTTAGTATAGCGCTTTTTAAAATCATCCCGAACAAGCATTTGCGAAACCGAAAGATGAGTGGTAAGCTTCAACATCTCAACCACGGACATTTTTTCAAACCATTTGCTATTAAAAACAATCTTAAGCTTCGAGATATCAAGAATTTTAGCTACTTGGCTCTTGTAAGTCTGGGCGTTCTTGGCGACCTCTTCTT
>JBAZGV010000169.1:0-2881 GCA_041652675.1 Candidatus Omnitrophota bacterium | reverse complement strand
CCGTCGGAAATCCTAATATCCTGCCTAAAGCCGACCCCCTTATTACAGTTCCAAGGATACTTACCGGCCGGCCTAAAAGCCCCTGCGCTTTCCTTATCTCGCCATTTTTAATTAGGCTGCGGATTAAGGTGCTGCTTATAGGCTTGCCTCCGGACTTGATTATCTTAAAGCCTTTGGACTTAAAACCATAAATCTTGCCTAAATTATTTAAAAGAATAAGGCCGCCTTCTGTATTCTTGCCAAACTTAAAATCATTACCCACATAAATATATTTTGCCCATATTTTATCAACTAAGGTATTTTTTATAAAATCCTTTGCCTTAATCTCGGAAAAATTCCGGCTGAAATTAACCACAATACAGAGATCAAC
The DNA here is from genome assembly GCA_041652675.1 of Candidatus Omnitrophota bacterium. GTDB lineage: Bacteria > Omnitrophota > Gorgyraeia > Gygaellales > Profunditerraquicolaceae > Sherwoodlollariibacterium. The sequence goes on along the minus strand of JBAZGV010000169.1, from coordinate 2,511 downwards.
CCCTAGTTCAGAGATAAGCCGTAACCTGTGCTCCAAAGAATAAAGGCTCTTTTGCCTCTGCGGATGCGGCCAAAAGGTTAAAACAACGCTTCTCCCCTTAATCTTATGCGCTTTCTTTACAGCCGCCTTAAGTATTTCCTTATGCCCGCGATGGACTCCATCAAAAACCCCCATTGCCAAAACAGGCTTCTTGAGTTTTCCGATATTATTTAATCCATAAATAATTTTCATGCGCGTTTAATCTTGGTTAATAACCCGAATTAACTCCTTAACAAAAACTCTGCTTACCCACTTCAGAGATAGCCTTCCTATATTTGCAATAATCACAGTCAGCGCCGCAATCAGGCACCTTAGGACTGACTAGGCATTCATGCATCTGGATAATTTTAGCCTCCAGCCAGGAATCATCGCCCAGATAAGGTATTATCTTTATATCAAAATCAAGCCTGGCCTCAAAACTCTCCTTACCCGTCAAACCATTACAATATACAAAATAACCGGTTGGGGATACATTAAAACCATTATGCCTGAATAACCATTGATATATCTCCATCTGCCTTTTATAAGAAACCTGCCAATCCGCGTCTATATTCACCTCTTCTTCCTTGGATGTGCTCTTATAATCTACGATAAAAAGTTCTCCGCTTGGCGTAACCCAAATATCATCAATACCCCCACAAAGCAAAAGATTAGTCGGAACGTGCAAATATTCAATCCCGCCGCGCAAAGCATCCCGCCAATAATCCAGCTTTTCATGTTTAAAAGGAACTGCTTTAATTCCATTAACTTCCATAAGCGGGTGTGCCTTCTGCCTCTCTCTGTAAAAATCAAATTCTTTCTTCAATAATTTATCTACCGCGGAATTTAAAGCAAAGGGATATCCCGGAGGCTGCCCTACCCCTAGCCTTCTATCCAGATAAAAACACCGCGGGCAATTGACAAAAAGCTCGATCTTAGTACGGCTAAGCTTAAAAGGAGCCTTGGATTGCGGATCAAATAAATTTTTGGTTCTTCTGCCGGTATAATATTTAGACATATTAACCTCTAATCTTTTAGTTCCTTGGCCATCTTGCGTAAATTTTTAAGGCTATAGAAAGGAATTTCAACCGAGAGTTTATTTACCAAAAAAGAAGGGATACTGCCTCCGGGATTACTATGTTGTTGAAAATAAACCTCTGTCCGTCCATCTTTTAAAGGAGTAAAGCGCCAAATAGAGTTGAGAGAAAGCACACGGATCTTTCCTTTTTGCCCTGGGAGCCTTTCGGGAAGCGCGCTAATAATATAACTTACGGCTCCATTATCAGGATTGAAAGATTTAATCTGGCTAAAAACGCAATCACGCTCCGTAACTGGCCAAGGCAGATGTAGAACAAAATAATAAATTTTTTTCTCTTTATCCTCCGCCTGGACAAGTTCCGCTTGAACACATTGATAATACCATTGAGGCATCTTTTTCACGTCCTCAAAAAAACGAATCATTTTAGCCAGCGGTTCATCCACGATTACATTCGCTTTATATTCAAGAATCGAAGAAGCCTCAACTTTACGAGTATATACCCTGATCTCATCTTTATTCATCCTAAGCTGCCAAGGGTATTCCGCGGCCATTGCCGTTTGCGAATATAAGGATGAACTTAATAAAATTAAAAATCCGAAAATAATAATTCTCGCGATCACGGAAAACCCCCTATTTAAGATCCGCGCGAATTCTGGCAATAACTTTACGGCGCACATCTTTAAGTTTACCGCTCATAGTGCAGCCGGCGGCGGTTTTGTGCCCACCGCCGCCAAATGTTCGCGCGACTTTATTTACATCAACCCTTCCGCTGGATCTTAAATTAAAACGGATCTCTTTCTTAGTGCCCAAGTTCTCCCTAAAGAGCACGACAACCTGCGTATCTTTTATTGAGCGGATAAAACTTAAAATATGGTCGGATAGGTCAAAAGATAGTTTTTTATGCCTTAGAAGTTTAGCCGGAAGCTCAACCCAGGCAATTCTGCCCTTAGCCGCGAGATGCAGATGCGAAAGGACCTTAATCAATAATTGCGTATCCGCAAAAGGAATATTTTCGTAGATATTACTGTAGGTTTCGCGGACATCGAACCCAAAACGCATCAACTCTGCTGCCGCTCTATGCGTATAGCTCGTTGTATTGGAATAACGGAATGAACCGGTATCAGTCATGATCCCGACATATAAGAGAAACGCGGAATCTTTATCAAAAGGCACGCGCATCTCTTTATACAGGCTATAAACTATCTCGGATGCGGAAGATGCTTCCGTGTCAACTAAATTCAGGGTACCGAAATTGCTATTACTTATATGATGGTCTATATTAATCACCGGCTTATTATCTTTATTCAATTTATAAACCTCTCCGGTGCGGGTTAAATCAGAACAATCCAAAACAACCATGCAATCAAAATCAATATCCTTTAGGTTGGGCTTATAGGCGCGTATCTCCTCTTTCCCGGAAAAGAGATCATATTCTACGGGCGTAGGATCTTCAT
>JBAZGV010000168.1:0-2892 GCA_041652675.1 Candidatus Omnitrophota bacterium | reverse complement strand
TCTTTGTAGAGTTTATCTTTGTAAACCGAATAAAGCGAACGGCCCAATTCAATCCAGGATGATTTAAAATTCTTGGCGCTCTCTAAGACGTGATAACGCAATGACCCTTCTTCTAAAGCAGCCATTTTATCTTCAATGTTTTTAAGTGATTTAGGTTTGCGTTCTTCCATGATTATTTGTTCTTGAATATTTTTTCCAGCCCCTTGCCAAAACCCTTGAATTGCTCAATGTTATCATTAATTTTCTTAATTAAATCTTCGGGATTCTGGTTTGCCAGATTCCTGACTGCGGCCTTAAGGATAACTTTTTCCAGTTGTTCGATACTAATGCTAGGATTGTCTAATTTAGTGCTGATATCAAATTCCAAATCCAGATTGCCCTTAGTGTCGGTAAAAAAATCGAGAGCGTTCCTGGCCAGGCTTAAAGACGGAACATCTAACACATCCTCCACATATTTAGCGTAAACTAAATTGGAAAGCTTTAGATTCGTTAGGGTATCTAAATTATTATTTTGGGATTTAAAAGTAGTTTTAGTGTTAAGCTTTGCCGAAAGAAGTTTTTTACTCGAGATAAAACTCCCATAATAAGGCGAGAAATAAGTTATATCCAGATTTTTTATCTCCAAAGTTCCGTCCATATTTTTTGGCCCGAAGTCAAGCCAGCCAAAAAAATTAATGCTGCCTATTTTCTTATTATCAGGCCTAAGAAAATCTCCGGAAACCTTAAAATTTGTTTTGAGTGATGTAGGAGGAAGAATAACCTTAGAGATATCCGCATTGATCCTGCTAAGGATAATCACAAAGCCTTCAGGGCTGGCCTTTTTATCGTTAAAGATAACTTTACCATTCCTCAAGGCTAACCCAGTTATGTATACCGGAGGCTGCTTGGCCTTCTGCTCTAATTGCGGGATATTAAACTTTCCTTCTTTTGATTGTTCAACTCTTATAACCGGATTAATTAGAGCCACGCCGCTAAGCACGATTTTACCGGCGAAAAACCCTAAGATATTCGGCGAAACCGAAACACGATCCGCCTGAAACAAATCTCCGATTTTAAGATCTATTAAGTTGATTGAAAATGGCGGGGTAATATTTACCCCGCTTAAACTTGTTTTAAGCTTAAAATTCTCTTCAATCTGCTCAACTATTATTTTTCTGGCAAAAGAAGGAACTATTAAGTTAAGAATAATAAATATGCCTGCCATTACAGCAATAACCCAGATTATAATCTTATTTATCTTTTTCATCATGCCTCCAGTACACCGCCACACCAATTAGGATTTTACGCGTAGTATAACCGCTAATTGGTGTAGGGGGTAAACTAGAAAATTACGGTTTTATCTTTGAACCTAATTACGCGATGCTCAATATAAGCATGTAAAGCATCGTTAAGAGCTCTCTTCTCCAAACTCATACCTTTAAGCAAAAGTGACTTTAAATCATCTTTATGCGAGACAGCCTCAACTGCCTGGGCAATAATCGGGCCAACATCGAGTTTCTCTGTAACAAAATGAGCTGTCGCGCCAATCTCTTTTACTCCCGCGTTAAGAGCCTGCTGATAAGGATTAGCCCCTTTAAAAGAAGGAAGCAAGCCATGATGAATATTAATGATATCCTTAGCGTAGGATTTAATAAAACTCGGCGATAGAACAAGCATATAACGCGCAAGGACTAAAAAGTCGGTTGACTTAAGCGCGTAGCGCAATATTTCATCCTCTTTTCTGTTCTTTTTTCCAGCGGGGATAAAATAAAAGGGGATTTTATACTGCTCAACGATTCCCCGATGCCCGGGAAAATTACTGATTACAAATGGTATCTCTACGGCGAGTTCACCCCTCTTTTGTAAATACAGAATATCGGCCAGGCAATGGCCAGGCTTAGAAACAAATACGCCCATGCGCAACATTTTCTCCTTATTATAAAGCTTGAAATCAGCTTTAAAATACCTGGCGATTAACCTTATTTGATTATCCAGCTTATCTTTAATGGAACCTTCGCCGTCAACCATAAACTCAATGCGCATGAATAAATGCCCGTCCTTAAGATGAGTGGAATACTGGTCTAGCGCAACGATATTCCCATTACACTTAAAAATAAGGCCGGAGGCCTTAGCCACGATACCTTTCTGATCCTTGCACTGAAAAATAAGAATAAAAGTATTCATTAGCCCGCCTTTCCCACATTATTAATCTTGTCAAAAACTAAATCCCGTAATCTGGCAAAATCACCTGCTGCGAATTCCTTAGTATCAATAGCTGGAAGTACGGTCAGGCTTGCCAGAACATTCGGCTTAAAGATCCAGCTCCCCTTAGCAATAACATCGCGAGTCCCTTTTATGCAAATCGGGAGGATCGGCCTCTTTGCTTTAATCGCTAATTTGAATGCGCCATTCTGAAAAGGATTCATCTCATCTGTTTCGCTGCGTGTCCCCTCGGGAAAAAATAAAACAGACATATCTTTTCTAAGCCACTCTGCTGCCTCACGGTAGATCTGCTTAATGCTAGAGTATTCTCCGCGGGCTAACTTTATATGCTCGGTAAGCGAAAGGCACCAGCCGATAAAAGGGACTTTAAATAAACTCTCTTTAGAGACCCATTTAAATTGCATGCGCGTCCTGTAGAGCACAACAATATCCGCCATACTCTGATGATTGGCGATAATAATATAGGTTTTTTTATAATCAATATTATCAAGGCCCGCAACTTTCAATTTCCAGTAAGGATTAAAACGAATTATAAAATCCGACCACCAGAAACACTGCATGTGGCAGGCTTTCCTCTTCCTGTCAAAAGGATAAAGAGCGGCCCAAAAGAAGAAGACTACGAAAAAAAGAATTATTGTTAATATTATGCTTCCTGACCAAATAAATATTGAGGTAATTTTTTTAATCATA
>JBAZGV010000167.1:0-2936 GCA_041652675.1 Candidatus Omnitrophota bacterium | reverse complement strand
CCGGTCTCAGCAGCGGTAAGGGCGCTGGACATAGTCTCCAGGTCCCTTATATTTCCTATAAATAATACATCCGGATTTTGAAGCGTAAAAGCGCGCAAGGCATTATCGTAAGATAACACATCAATACCCACTTCGCGCTGATTGATTAATGACCGTTTATCTTCAAAGACTAATTCTACCGGATCTTCAATAGTTAAAATATGTTTTTCGGCGTTGGCATTGACATATTCTATCATACTGGCAATAGTAGTAGATTTACCGCTGCCCATACTGCCGGTTAAAAGGACTAACCCGCCCCTCTCCAAAGATAGTTTTTCCAATATATTACCGGGTAAGTTCAAATCTTTAAATGTATAAGTTGCCTTATTGACTCTTCTTATAACCAGCGAAGGCCAATTTCTCTGCATAAATATGCTTACCCTGAACCTATGGCCCAACTCTTCAAGATAAACCGTAAAATCAATATCCAGGTTATTTTTAAAAGAATCCCTCTGTTTAAAAGTAGCCAGATCCTCCGTTGCCTGCATCACATCTTCCACGGTAAGCACGCTCTCATTAATAATAACTAGTTTTCCGTCTATCCTTATACGAGGATTACCACCGGCACGATAGAATAAATCGGAGGCATTCCTCTCAACCATCTCTTTCAATAATATTTTTATATTCATTTTCCCCCCCTACAATATGAAAATATTATACCACTTTCTTAGATTTTAAAGTAGGATTAAATTCCATATATTTGCCGAAAGCCAGGTGCGTCTGGGCATCTAATGCCGGAGTAGAGCCTAAAATTAATATAATAAAGGGAACCAAAAACCACTCCATAATCATGATTAAATTTTTTAGCCAGCTAACTCCCTTGGGCCGGGGTGGCAAAATGATCCGGCTCAATACTATCCAGACAATGCTAGTAAATAGGGTAAAATTAAAGAGCAACCCGGTTATCTTGGAAAGATTATAACCTATAGCCATCTGATTAAAAAATACTCCTCCGAATATAATCGGAAGCGGCCCGATAAGGACTAAAATAACTGCCCAGATCGCCCAGGTAACGTGGCTCTCCAGAAGATGGAACCCTCTTCTGATTTTTTTAATCAGCGGTATATCCTTATCATTTAAAAACCCGTTAATTAAAAATGGGAAATTCTCGACACCCCAAGCCCATCTTCTTTTTTGCTTATATTGCATTTTAATGGTCTTTAAAAAACTGTCGGAGTAAGCTACGTCCATAGAGACTGTAGTATATAGAGGAATAACCCGATAATCACCTTTATAAAAAAGAAAAGCTTTCCAATAAATAACCGAATCATCGGAAACCATATCCACAGGCCAATAGCCTATATCGACCAGGGTTTTAAAGCTCATACTATGGCTTGAAAATGTAACGAACTTTTCTAAACGCATACTTTCGATCATCTGGCAGAATGAAGAACTTATTTCAACTAGGCGGGCAAATGAAGGCGCCTGCCAGATATTATTATTATAAACAGGCATAGGTTGATAACTCGAGCGGTGGGGACTGGATGATTTAATAAAATGGTAAGTAAGGCATCCGAAATATTCTTTATCTACACAGGTATCCGCGTCAAAACAGGAAATAATAACACTATCATCGCTAATGCCTGAAGAATTTAAAAACTCCTTAGCCTTCTTAGCCGCCCAAGTGGCATTTGCACCCTTGGTGCGCTTTTCACCAAAGATACCATCAGGATGGAAAGTAGATAAATAGCCCCGGAATATTTTTCCGAATTCCGGTTCAAGTATCCTGGCGTTATCTCTTGCATGAGGGTTGCGTTCTTCAAAAGCAACAACTACAATAAGTTTATCTTTAGGGTAATTACAATTCTTAAGTGCGTCTAAGGATGGCCTTAGGATATCTAAACCTTCTTTATATATAGGAAATATAATCAAATGGTATAAACTATTCTTAGGGCAAGCTCCAAGCCAATTCCTGGACCTTTCCCTGTAAAGCCTGTGATGCGCCATAAGCAAAAGGGTAGTGAGGTAAATAGTGCGGATAATCCAATAGAAATCAAAAATAATAATTATAACCGCGCAGGCAACCGGATTGATAAAAGCCAATAAGATCAGGGTAAATATTATGCTCCATGAAATAAACCCCGGAATAATTTCAAGCGTTCTTTTTCTTAAAATGTTATTTATCATTTTGGTTTGGCTTGGTAATGCTGCTTAAAACTGAATTCTTATTATTAATCTCAAGCTTATAAACATTTTCATAGGTTAAGCCGTCCTCGCCGCTTTGAAAATCCCGAAAATAAAGCATATCTTTGTCAATATCATAGAAGAACCCTCCGGCCATTTTATTCAAATTAACCAAATTTATCGGATTAATTTTAGGGCTTGACTCAATAATTGAAATATTCTGATCTGTAATCATAACTAAATGATAGCTATCGGAATGCCAAAATAAATACCTGATTCGCTGGTTAGGATAATTTAAGAGAACTGAAGCTTGGCCGTACAATAAACTCCTCTCGGGATTTAAATAAGCTATACAGGCCTGGCGATCATTATAAAATACCATCTTCTCCTTATCCGGAGAAATTTTTAACTCTTTTAAAGGATAGCTAAAGCCTTCGGGCACGCTGCTTAACCTTTCAAATTTCTCCCCCTCCATATCGGATACAAAAAAAGCATTCTCGCTTTGGTTGAGATAGTAAATCCTGCTTCTCTCCTTATCAACATAAAAAGAAACAATCGCACCCTGATTGATTTGTTTTATATTTGGCCGTACAGGAAAAAGTATAATTTTCTCAAGGCGCACAACTTTTCGCGGCTCGACATTGGCTTGCGTAACCCAAGAATAATACCCATCTAACTCTAAACGTATATTATAAACCCCGGGTAAAAGTTCTTGTAGGCTAGCCGGCGTCTTCTCATCGGACAACTTTGAATCCAGGTAAATACGCGCACCC
>JBAZGV010000166.1:0-2965 GCA_041652675.1 Candidatus Omnitrophota bacterium | reverse complement strand
TGACGAAATCCGGGAAAGAAACCTCTTCTTCAATAATCTTGGCGATTATTTTAGTGGAATCAACCGGGATATCAATACCCAACTCACTGAAAGTATGCTCGTTGTCCGGATTATTAACTCTTCCGACCGTGCGTTGTATATTAAATCTTTCTTTAGCTAGCTGGCAGATAATCAAATTGTCTTCATCGTCTCCTGTAACCGCGGCTACTACATCTGCCCGAAGTATGCCGGCCTCTTCCAAGATCCTCGGGTCACAACCATCGCCGTTAATTACGAGAGCCTCAATCTCCTTAGCCGCATCCTCACAAATAAGCTTATTCCTATCTATAATACTGACAGTATGTTTACTATTTACAAGCCTCTTAGCCAAAAAATAACCCACTTTACCTGCGCCGATGATTATAATATACATACTGTTAGGCCTCCAATCTTAATTCTCCTTTTGTTGTACCTGGAGAATTTTTCCCGGCCGGCTGACAAAACCCCAATCCACCGAGAGAAAAATCTAATAATTTAGAGCAGCTTAAACTTTTCTTTTATCTTATCAAGGCTAGCAACTTTAATGATCGCCATTAATACGTCTTTAAGTTTGAATACTGTCCCGCTCTCGGGAATAATAACCCCGGCAAGCCTTCTGATGGCTACTATCATAAATTCTTGAGGAATATTGATATCCCCGGGGGTTTTCCCGATAAGGCCATCTTTCACTTCAATCTCAAATACTCCAAGATCCTTAGTTTCAATTAAATAACTAGAGAAACGGCTTTCGATAATTTTATCCCGCAGCATAGAAGCAAAGAGCGTTGTCCCGCTCATGATATCAAGGCCTAATGCCGCATAAATATGCGCGCGTTGAGGATCATATACGCGGGCGATAACCTTAGGCACCTTGAATATCTTCTTAGCTACTTGCGCTGAAATTAAATTAGTATTGTCTCCGTTAGTTACGGTGCAAAAAGCATCTGCTTTCTCAATACCAACCTGCTTTAACAGTTCAAGGTCAAATCCATTCCCAACCATAGTTAAACCATTAAAGGTATTGCCCAAGCGGTCAAAAGAATCCCGGGATTTGTCAATTACAACGACATTATGGCCTTCATTAGACAAAAGTTTTGCCAGCTCAGCTCCGACTCTTCCGCAACCAACTATTATTACATACATGCCGTTAAAGGCCTCCTATCCCTTATTTCTTAACTAACCCGACTATTTTCTTAAAAGCCGCGTTATCCTTTACCGCTAAATCTGCGAGGATCTTACGGTCTAAAGCAATCTTCGACTTCTTTAAACCATTCATAAATACACTGTAAGTAATACCCTGCTCTCTGCAAGCGGCATTAATACGCGCGATCCATAAAGCGCGAAATTCTCTTTTTTTGTTATGCCTATCACGGTATGCATACTTTAAAGCATGCATCAGCGCCCTGCTTGCCTGTTGGTATTGCTTACTCCTGTCCCCGAAAAAACCTTTAGTCTTTTTTAATAACCTTTTTTTTCTTTTACGTGTGGCAACGCTATGTTTAATCTTAGCCATGACCGTTCCTCTCCTTGCGCAGAAGCGCATACTGGCCTATCCCCCTTAAGGCCAGGTATTTTTTATCCGTATGGTAACATCCTTTTTAAATACTTTGCTTCTTTTTTATTATCCAATATGCCCCGTTTTCTCAGCTTCCTTGATCTCTTGGTGTTCTTGCTAGAAGCAAGATGGCTTTTCCCGCCAAGCGAATATTTAACCTTGCCTTTCTTGGTTAATTTAAATCTTTTAGCAACTCCCCTTTTAGTCTTTAACTTTCCCATTTTTACCTCTTATGGTTTAGGTGCGATTACGAAATACATAATCCTGCCTTCTAACGCAGGCGATTTTTCTACCTGTCCATCATTGGATAAATCAAGAATAAATTTATCTAAAACCTTTCTCCCTAAATCCAAATGCTCCATCTGCCTACCACGGAAAAAAAGATTAATCTTAACTTTATCTCTTTTCTTCAAGAAACTTATTACCTGTTTTAACTTAGTTTCATAATCATGGTCGTCGATATTTGGCTTTAGGCGGATCTCCTTGAGCTTGCTCTGCTTTTGATGTTTTTTAGCCTCTCGCTCTTTTTTCTCCTCGTCATATTTGAACTTACTGAAATCGATAATACGACAAACCGGGGGATTGGCACTGGGCGCCACTTCTACCAAATCAAGTTCATACTGATTAGCTAACTCCAAAGCTTTTTGTATAGCTACTACCCCCAACTGATTTGCGTCCGGGCCGATGAGCCTTACATGCGGAACGCGAATCCTTTCGTTTACGCGAATAAACTTTTTTATAGCGCACCTCCATTCATATTATTAACTTCCGGATTTTTGTTGAACTTCTTGAACGATCCCGTCTATAAACGCGTCGAGATTCATTAACCCATACCCTTCTTTTTTGCGCCTTCTTACTGAAACAGTCTGATTTCCGATTTCATTTAACCCTACAACCGCCACATAAGGAATTTTTTCTATCTCTGCCTTACGAATACGTTTGTTTAAGGTCTCTCTATCATTGTCAATTATAACCCTTATACCCTTGCCTTCTAATTTATTTCTAACTTGCTCAACGTATTTCTTGGTAACCCCACCCTCATCTAGGGTATCTACGGGCAAAATACATACTTGAATCGGGGCAAGCCAAAGAGGAAAATCCGCGTTATAGTGCTCTATCAGTGCCCCGATAAAGCGCTCTAAGCTCCCTAATAAAACCCTGTGCAACATTATCGGTTGCTTCTCCTTGCCTTCATTGTCAACATAGGAGAGGCCGAATCTCTTAGGGAGGGCAAAGTCGCATTGAATAGTAGCGCACTGCCAAGACCTCTTTAGGGCATCCTTTAATTTTATATCTATTTTTGGGCCGTAAAATGCGCCATCTCCCTCATTAATATCATATTTCAAGCCTTTTTCTTTTAGTGCGCTCTCTAACGCCTCCGCCGCCTTTTGC
>JBAZGV010000165.1:0-2969 GCA_041652675.1 Candidatus Omnitrophota bacterium | reverse complement strand
AATCCGTTATACTCAATCTCCAGCCTGATATTCTTCAGGCTTTTTTTATCAGGCATTCTGCTATCTGGACGGCATTGGTAGCGGCACCTTTACGAAGATTATCCGCGACAACCCAAAGCCAGAGGCCATTTTTGACAAAAGCATCACTGCGAATACGGCCGACAAAAGTTTCATCCCTGCCTTCAACATCTTTAGGCATAGGATATATATTATTTTTAGGATCATCCATAAGGATTACTCCGGGAGCTTTAGATAATATCTCCCTAACATTATCCACGCTGATATATTTATCTGTCTCTATATATATCGATTCGGAATGCCCTGTCCTTACTGGAACCCTGACAGTAGTCGCGGATATCTTAAGTTTCGGCGCATGCATAATTTTATGCGTTTCTTTAACTAATTTCCACTCCTCATTCGTATATCCGGCCACAACGGAAGAACTGGTACGCGCTTCTGCGCAGTAATCACCATCAACAAAGCTTCCAATATGGGGAAAAACATTGTAAGCTAACTGCTGCGGCATAGATTTATTAACCGCGCTCACGCGCAGGTTATTAAAGCCGCCTTCAACAATTAAAGAAATTTCTTCTTTTAGCTGTTCAACCGCGCCCTTTCCTGCTCCGCTGGAAGCCTGCAGAGTGGTAACTATTACTCTTTTAATTCCTACTTTTTTATAAATAGGATTCAACGCCACCACCATCTGTATAGTAGAACAATTAGGATTAGCAATTATCCCTTTATTCTTTCTTACGTCACTAGAATTTACTTCCGGGACGACCAAAGGCACCTTAGGATCCATACGGAAATCCGCGCCATTATCAATAACTACCGCTCCCCTTTTAACAGCTTCTTGCGCATAAGTGACTGCTGCGCCTTTCTCGCCTTCTGTTCCGGCAAATAAAGCTATATCTATCCCTTTAAAACCATCGGAATTAATAGATTTAACCGAATAGGTCTCTCCATCAACTTCTATATCTCGTGCTGAACGCGCAAAGATACGTAATTCATTAACCGGAAAACTGCGCTGCCTTAATACGCGCAACATTTCAATCCCCACCACTCCCGCGCCAATCACCGCGACATTATATTTTTTCATAATAAATCTCCTTCTGAAAATTTATTGTAAAGATTTTATGGTTTTGCTGAAGGCACATTAGAAATTTTTCAGCAAAAGTGCACAAGGAATTACGACGAGCGAAGGCCGACGCCGTGTATGGTCGGCCGAAGCGAGTCGTAAACCGTAGTGCACGGCGAAAAATTTCAGTGCCGGAAGCGAAACCATAAAATCAAATAAAGTTATAAATTTTCAACTACCAAATCTCCGACTTCAGTGGTTGAATAACCCATCTTACCCGCAGCCAAAGATTTCAACTTATTATTCGCAACCTTTATCACCGCCGCCTCAATCGCTTTACCCGCCTCAACTTCTCCTAAATTCTCTAACATCATTCCGGCGGCGCAGATCGCGGCCAAAGGATTAATTACATTCTTACCCGTATATTTAGGAGCGCTTCCTCCGATAGGCTCAAACATAGAAACGCCTTGAGGATTAATATTTCCTCCGGCAGCAATCCCCATTCCACCTTGTATCATCGCCCCCAAATCAGTAATTATGTCACCAAACATATTATCGGTAACAATTACATCAAACCACTCGGGATTCTTGACAAACCACATTGTTGTCGCGTCTACGTGCGCGTAATCTATGGTAATATCGGAATATTCTTTAGCCACCTCATTGAATACTCTCTGCCAAAGGTCCCAAGCGAATGTCAAAACATTAGTCTTACCGCAAAGGGTAAGCTTTTTCCTCTTATTGCGCTTACGGGTATAATCAAAAGCATAACGTATACAACGCTCAACTCCTTTACGGGTATTATAAGATACCTGAATGGCTACCTCGTCTTTAGTCCCCTTATCTTTGAATTCTCCCATGCCTTTATAAAGGCCCTCGGAATTCTCGCGCACAACCACAAAATCAATATCTTCAGGCCGCTTATCTTTCAACGGACAATAATTTGAGTTATAAAGCTTAACCGGACGAAGATTTACATACTGATTTAGGGCAAATCTTAACTTTAGCAATACTCCTGTCTCGATAATACCGGGTTTAACTTCCGGATCACCAACCGCGCCGAGATAAATCGCGGAATATTTCTTAAGCTCAATAACATCGCTATCATCAACTAATTTCCCGGTCTTTAAATACCGCTGCCCGCTAAAATCAAAATTCTTAGTTTCATATTGAAACTCGAATTTCTTTCCCGCGGCCGCCATTACTTTTAAACCTTCAGCGACTACTTCCGGGCCGGTACCATCACCCGCTATAATTGCTATTTTATACATAAAATTATCTCCTAAATTCTAGGGACAGTCCCCTGCGGGGACAGTCCCTGCTGGCGGTACTTTATATAATTCATCAATCCGCCTTCTTCTACTATCTCCCGAAGAAACTTGGGGAATTCTTGCGTCTTATAGGTTTGATTTTGGGTAATATTTTTTATCATGCCGCTAACTAAATCTATTTCAATTAAATCGCCACTTTTTATTTTATCCGTATCTTTTGATTCCAGGAACGGCAGCCCTATATTTATAGCGTTCCTAAAAAATATCGCGGCAAAACTTTTAGCCAATACCGCAGAGATTCCACAGCCTTTAATAGCCAGTGGAGCATGCTCCCGCGAAGAACCACAACCAAAATTTTCCCCTGCGACAATTATATCTCCCTCGATTACCTTTTTGGTAAAATCAGGGGCTATCGCCTCCATACAATGTCTGCCTAGTTCTTTAGCATCAGTTGAAACCAGATATTTTGCCGATACGATATCATCGGTATTTATATCATCGCCAAATTTATGTGCCTTACCCTTAAGAATCATGCAACTTCCTCCGGATGCGTTATCCTGCCCGTAATCGCTGAAGCTGCTGCTACTGCCGGATTAGATAAATAAACAAAAGATTTAGGG
>JBAZGV010000164.1:0-2974 GCA_041652675.1 Candidatus Omnitrophota bacterium | reverse complement strand
CCTTAAGGCTTTGGATAAATAAATACTTAAAATCCTGCCAATATAGATAAAAGGATATACTATGTTTGTTTTATCTAATTTTTTAATTGCCTTAGCGCGAATTCTGGATGTGGGCTTTTCTATACTTTATTGGTTGATCTTAATCCGCGCTCTAATTAGCTGGGTTAGCCCCGATCCTCATAATTTCATAGTTCAGTTTCTATATAAGGCAACCGAACCAATACTTTATCCAATTAGGAAGATATTGCCTTTAAGCTTGAAATTTGGGATAGATATCTCACCGATAATTGCGTTTTTGGCAATCATGTTTTTAAAATCATTTTTAGTAAGATCACTGATTGATTTGGCGGTGAGGCTAAAGTAGCTTGAACTTACCGGTGTATAGAGTATGATTTGGTTGTCTTTTTATCGGAATATTTATATTTAGTATTTATAGGAGAGAAGCTGTTATGAATTTAAAGATTTTGGAACAGGTATTTTTCGGCAATCGTATTTTGGATTACATCGTTGCCTTATTAACTTTAGCTTTTGGCATACTCTTTGTTAAGGTGATTATCCGTTTTATGATAAGGCGCCTTAAGAAATTTGCGGAAAGAACGGCTACAATAATCGACGATTTCTTAATAAAAATTTTGGAAAAGATCGGCCTGCCGGCATTATATATTAGTTGCTTTTATGTAAGCGCCAAGACATTAAAATTACCTTCCGGAACTGGAACCTTAATTAACGTGTTTGAGATGATTATTATCACTTTTTTCTCCGCGCGCTTAGTGGTTATGCTTGCCGGTTGGGGAATTAATACATACCTTGTTAAAAAGCAGCAAGATCCTACGGTGGTGCGTAGCCTTGACGGCATGTTATGGGCTGTTAAGATTTTGGTCTGGGTTCTGGCGGTTGTAATCCTATTGGATAATCTCGGCTATAAAGTTTCTACAATAATTGCCGGTTTAGGAATCGGCGGTATCGCGGTGGCTATAGCCGCGCAGGCGCTCTTGAAAGACTTCTTTAGTTATTTTTCTATAGTGTTTGATCATCCTTTTAAAATAGGGGATTTTATAATTATCGGCGATTTTATGGGTACGGTTGAGTATATAGGTATAAAAACCACGCGCATACGCAGCTTAGGCGGTGAGCAGGTGATTTTCTCCAATACTGACCTTACTGACTCGCGCGTGCGTAATTATAGGCTTATGGAAAAAAGGCGTGTTTTATTCCGCATAGGGGTAACATATCAGACTTCGCTTGATCAACTAAAGGAAATTCCAAAAATTATTGAGCAGATTATTGAAAATACCAAAGACGCAGCTTTTGACCGCGCGCATTTTTTTAGTTATGGTGATTTTAGTCTTATAATTGAGGTAGTATATTTTGTTTTAAGTCCCGATTATAACA
Source organism: Candidatus Omnitrophota bacterium (assembly GCA_041652675.1). Lineage (GTDB taxonomy): Bacteria > Omnitrophota > Gorgyraeia > Gygaellales > Profunditerraquicolaceae > Sherwoodlollariibacterium. The sequence continues at coordinate 1,582 of JBAZGV010000164.1, read as the reverse complement.
AATATATGGATATTCAGCAGGAGATTAATTTCGCGATTAAGAAGGAGTTTGAAAAACGCGGCATAGAGTTTGCTTATCCTACACAGACACTATATCTACAGAAAACATAATTATATTATGAAATCAGCCTTCGTTATCTTTCTGGCTCTTATAGCTGTTGCTTTAGGATTCACTGCATCTTTTTTTGCGTAAAGAGTTAACAAGCGCTCAAGAAAACACGGGGTGAAATAAAACCGATTATAAAGGGGATTTATGGTTAGGACTAAGATAATTTGTACTCTCGGCCCGGCATCATCAAGCGAGACTATGATTAGAAAAATGATGTGTGCTGGTATGGATATCGGGCGCTTGAACTTTTCGCACAGTAAACCGCAGGAACTGCTTCATAGAATAGGCCTTGTCCGGCTTTTAAACGTGAAATATCGCAGGCGCATGAAGCTTCTCGGCGATCTTCAGGGACACCGTATTAGAGTAGGCGGCCTTATTGCTCCGGTTTTTCTTAAAAAAAGCCGGATAGTATGGGTTACCCAGCAAAATATAAAAGGATCGCATGAAATAATCCCTTTTGATTATCAGGGCCCGCTAAACAGTATTAAGAATGGTCAGCAGATATTTATTGACGATGGAAATATCACCCTAGAAGTCATTGGTAGGGCTAAATACAAACTCAAGGCTGAAGTAATAGTCGGCGGCCTACTGAAAGAGCATAAGGGTGTAAATATTCCAGAGGCAAGGCTTGAATTCGGCGGGATAAGCCAGAAGGATGTACAGGATATACTTTTTTGCGAAAAGCACGATGTGGAATATATCGCGCAGTCATTTGTGCGCACAAAGAATGACATTTTGGGTGTAAAAAAAATTCTTAAGCCAGACTCGCGGTGCCGAGTTATCGCTAAAATAGAGAATAGAGAAGGTATAAAGAATATTGATGAAATAATTAAGGTTGCCGATGGTATCATGATAGCCCGAGGAGATATGGGGGTCTCTTTGCCTATTTACGAAATTCCTATTATTCAAAAGACAATTATCAAGAAATGTAACCGCGCTAGTAAGTTTGTCATTACCGCGACACAGATGCTCGAGAGTATGACGGATAATCTTCGTCCTACCCGTGCAGAGGTAACAGACGTGGCAAACGCGATCCTTGACGGGACAGATTATGTAATGCTTTCAGCCGAGACGGCGGTAGGCAAATATCCAGGAGAGTCAGTGGCGATGATGAATGGAATTATTAAATTCACCGAAGAGTCTGCAATATACAAAAAAGCAAAGCGGTAATCCGCTATTCAAATACCGATAGCCCGTTTTGCGTCAAATGGTGCCTACTTTTTTTAGATGGACATTCTGTATTAATTTATCTCTCAAATAGTTACGCAATTTTCCTTCCAAGAATCTCGGACAAAACAGAGAGATCTCTGAGAAATAGTCTCTCTAAAGGCTTGAATTTTCTTGTTATGGCTATAAATCCGCTATAATTAATACCTGTATATAGTGAGAGGTTTCTACTCGGCTCATGAGAGTGGGATCCCACTTCTTCGCTCTCTCGAAGTAAACTAGAGGGAGCTTCGAAGTGCAAGCACAT
>JBAZGV010000163.1:0-2977 GCA_041652675.1 Candidatus Omnitrophota bacterium | reverse complement strand
GATTTCTGTAGGAACTGTCCCTTTTTCTATCTTTAATCCGCCTTTTGTACACATTTTTATAAATTTGTCAACTTATAGCTTAAAGCTTACTCTTACGGCTAACGCAATAAAAAGGTTTGCTATGGCCAGGGGTATATGTTAAAATATTTCTCTTAAAGAAAGGTAAAAGATGAGGGATTATCTAAAGTTACTAAGATTTATTAAGCCATATGCAGGGAAGTTTGCGATAGCCAATATCTGCATGGGTTTTTCTGCCATTTTTGACGGAGTGTCTTTGGCGATGATGGTTCCCCTGGCGGATAAGGTGCTTACTAATAAAAAGATCATTATTCCTGCTAAATTACCCCCATTTTTGTCTAGTTTTGTGGACAAGCTCAATAGTTTTACTCCCGAAGCGCTTTTAAACTATATGGCTATCGCGATTGTCATTTTATTTATATTTAAGGGGCTGTTTGGTTTCTGGCAGAGCTATCTGATGTCGGATATCGGCCAGGCGATTATCAGAGATATCAAAGCCAAACTTTACGCTAAATTTCAGACACTCTCTTTGGATTATTTTACGCACAAACGTGGCGGAGAGATGATTTCGCGGATTACCAATGATGCCAGGATTGTAGAAAACGCAGTTTCATATGGTTCAACGGATTTGGTGTATCAGGGGCTGCAGGTGGTCATTTTTTTCTCTTTAACCCTGTTTATTTATGCAAAATTTGTTGTTTTTATTCTTCCCTGTCTGATAATTTTGGGTTACATGATCAGCATCCTAGGCAAGAAGCTTAGAAAGCTGTCTAAAACTTCGCAGGAAAAGATGGCGGACACTAATTCTATACTTTATGAGACTATTTCCGGGGCGCGGATCGTAAAAGCTTTTAATATGGAAGAATATGAGATAAATAAATTCAATAGAGTGAATAATGATTACTATAAGATATCGATGAAATCCATCAAGCGTACGCTTCTGCAGAGCCCGATTACGGAAATATCCGGTTGCATTGCCGGGGTGTTAGTTTTTGTTATCGGCGGGAAAGAAGTGATCGCCGGAAAAATTTCCTTTGGAGTTTTCGGATTGTTTATCGGGTCGCTTTTGTCTACCATCAGGCCATTTAAGAAATTAAGCCAGGTAAATTCCTTGAACCAGCAGGCGATAGCGGCCAGTGAGCGTATTTATGAAGTTTTGGAGGCCAAACCCAGCGTAGTAGATACCCCCTCTAGCCGGGAATTAAAGGAGTTTAAGCAGAATATCGTTTTTAGCGATGTTTGGTTTAATTATGGGGATAATCCGGTGCTTAAGGGTATAACCTTGGATGTCCCTTATGGTTCAATGTTGGCAATTGTTGGCCCTAGCGGTACCGGCAAAACGACGCTTTTAGATTTAATCCCGCGTTTTTACGACCCTAAAAAAGGCAAAATATGTATTGATGGTATAGATATCAAAGAGGTTACTTTGAAATCGTTACGCCAGCAAATAGGCATTGTTACTCAGGAGACAATACTTTTTAATGATACGATTAGAGCAAACATCGCTTATGGCAAATTGGGCGCAAATGATGAAGAGATTAAACAGGCAGCAATTCAAGCTAACGCCCATGATTTTATCAGCCGGATGCCGCAAGGGTATAATACTACGATCGGAGACCGGGGGATGCGTATTTCCGGGGGGGAGCGTCAGAGAATTGCTATCGCGCGCGCCTTGCTTAAGAATCCGCCTATTTTAATACTTGATGAAGCTACTTCTCAGTTGGATTCAGATTCAGAGCGCGTTGTCCAGGAAGCTTTGGACCGGCTTATTCAGGGCCGTACGGTATTTGTAATTGCGCACAGGCTTTCTACGATAAGAAATGCGCATAAGATCGTAGTGCTAGATAAAGGGGTAATGGTTGAGTCAGGTGCGCATAGTGAGCTTATGGCTAAGGATGGTTTATATAAGCGGCTGCATTTAATGCAAGAGTTACGCAAATAAAAACTAGTTAAAATTAGTTGCAAATAAGTAAAATTTTGCTATAATTACCCGATTAACCTTCTGTCCGCACTACTCTGCCAGATAATGCTGCCGGGTGCGTTGCTTCAAGCAACGGAAGGATCAGAAAAACATATTAACCAATCAGGTTAAAAACCAGGGTGAGGTTATTAAAATAGCCTAAGCCGCAGGTTAGAGAACCGTGGTTTGGTTACCGATAACCAACCAAAAGAAGGGGGATGAAAGACGTGCCATCAGACTTAATCAAGCAACTTTTAGAAGCAGGTGTACATTTTGGTCACCAGACTAAGCGCTGGAACCCTAAAATGAAGAAGTTTATCTTTGGCTCAAGAAGCGGTATTTATATTATCGACTTAGAAAAGACCGAAGAATGCATTAATGCTGCCCGGGATTTTTTAACCGAGATTACCTCCAAAGGAGAATTCATTCTTTTTGTGGGAACTAAAAAGCAGGCTCAGGATGTAATTAAGCAAGAGGCTATCCGCAGCGGAATGTATTACGTTACTGACCGCTGGCCGGGCGGTATGTTGACTAATTTCGCCACCATTAAAAAAAGTATCAATCGTTTAAAGGATATCGAAAAGATGCGCACCGATGGGACATTTGAGAAACTGACGAAAAAGGAAATCGCGCGCCTGGAAAAAGAACTGGCTAAGCTGAATAAGAATTTCTCAGGGATTGTCCCGATGGAACGTATGCCGAAAGCCGCGTTTGTGGTGGATACTAAAAAAGAAGAGACCGCAGTTCGCGAAGCGCGCAGACTGGGGATTCCGATCATCGGATTGATTGATACCAATTCTAATCCGGATTTGGTAGATTATCCGATTCCGGGTAATGATGATGCCACTAAGTCTATCCGTACGGTAGTTTCGATTATCGCCGATACGATTATCGAAGGAAGAAAGAAATTTCTGTCTTACCTTGCTCAGGAAGGGGTCAAAGTAGAAGAGGCCAAAGCCGCCGATATCCCCACGGAAGTTCTTCCGGAAGAAGAGATTA
>JBAZGV010000162.1:0-2998 GCA_041652675.1 Candidatus Omnitrophota bacterium | reverse complement strand
ATACCATTTCCGTGATCAATAATAATAAAATTAAGTTCCTGATTCTGTTCGTCATAACGCGCTTGAAAGACAATGGGTTTTTCTATTATAACGCCGGAGCCTTCTTCATCAGCACGTATAAAAACAGCATCAAAAGCATTATCAATAAAATGCCCTAAAACAACGCATATATGTCTTACTAATTTCTGCGACAACCCTAAAGCCCTGGTTTCTTCCCTCATTCTCTCGCAAGCGTTAATTGTTTGCCGCAGTAAAAGTTTCAAGCGCGCCTTCATATCATCCCTGCCTAAATATCTGACCGGAAAATCTATATTAAATAAATTTTCCACCCTAGGTTCACTTAATAGCCAATCTTTAACAGCCTCCTCATGGTCCTGCCCGGCTTCTTTTTCTGCAAAATTGCTTACTATTGTCTCTACCAGCCTATCGCCAAAATCAGCCAAGATTAACAGGATCAAACTGGGGGAAAGAATATAATAAGCAACTATTTTCATAATAGCCAATGCCAGCTCTTCTGGGATAGGCATAAAAGGAGCTAAAGCGCTGAATATTGCAAAAGGCAGAGCCATCACAATAAATACTCCGGAAATTATTTTCTGCGCCTTTACGGCAAGAGGATGATACTGCGATAAAACCCGGACATTGTTCCGGCCTTGAGATACTGCCGGGGAGCTGACGTTAATAAATCTCCTATCCTCGCCGCGGCTAATCAACGTAAGAAGCAAACATTTAAGTTCACTGCTAACATCTTCAGGCGAACAGCGATAACCTTCAGCAACCTGCTCTAAACTTTCACCATCTTTATAATATGCTAAAACCTTGAGCATAGTCATTTCCGGAACATTTAATTCTTCAAGTATCGCGCTCAATGTGCGCCCGTCAAGTCCCCTAAAGGACTCCTCCAGCGTAATCCCGGCTTCGCGATATTCTCCATCCAATTCTAGCAAAGAAAATCTCTCTACGGGTACTTCCGGGCGGGCAGCAAGCTTCACGTCAACTGCAGCATCTTTAGGCTTATCTAAGATCCCGGAAAACTTTAAAAAACTATACCAATGCGCTCCTATCCCATCTTCAACAATAGAGCGGCACCTGTCAATGCACTGGTATTCTAAATCGGATAATTCGGCAATTTCTTCAGTGCTAACTGAAAGGTCCACCGGCTTGCCGTCTTTACCAAACAGGCTTTCAATGCTATCATCATTATGGAGCTTGCATATACTTGTTACCGGCACACCGGCTCGCCTGGCTTTTATAACACGTATTATCTGAAAAGGAGTATGTGTGGCTATACCTATGCCCACCTTAGGAAGAATAATCATCTCTAAAACCAACTTAATTCTTTCCATCCTCCTTGCTCTTGCTCTTGCACTTAACCCTAATTCAATACTATTCTGGAAATAATGAATAATTCTCTTGGCGATTATGGCAAATACGACAGCCCTGCCCATTAAATCGAAATCTACCAGCCTGCCTTCTTTTTCTAAACGCATAATCGTTTTACATAATAGATCCAAGCAGCTCTTCTCTATCTGCCGTAGGGCATCTTTTCTTGTACTAAGGGAAACCCCGTTTTTTTTCGCGCTTTCCGGCGCTTCTTCTGCCAAAGGCTCATAAAGATAATCTCTTTCTGCTATATCCTCTATTTTTAACGGTTCCTCCCGGTTTACCCCTAAAAGCATCGGCCAAATACGCTGGGTAATAATTAAACGGTAGAGCAGATTATCCCTGAACTTCTTCATTTCTTTAACAAAAGCTTGTTCAGTAACTAATTCAGCGAAAACCTGGGCGCGTTCCTGCGCGCTTAGAGAACTCAAGTAACCCTCATGGCGCTTAATTGACTCATAGGCATCAATTACAGTGTCCATACTAGTATCCTCATCTTGATCCATGCCGCTTGTTACCGAGCCCGCAAGAGGAACAACTCTAAGGTGGCGCAGTAAACTAATGACTATTTCGGGATTTGTTCCTACTTCCGCGGCTATCTCTATAACTTGTTCTCCGGTAGCTTTAAACGCATTTATCTCTTTTTCTTTACAATATTGCAAAATCTTACGCAGATATTTGAAAATGACATCTGAAGGAATCGCCAAACCCTGCCCCTGCTCATGCAACCCGGCTTTTATGGCATTAACAATACAAATAGTAGCATAATTAATAAATCTTGTTTTATCACCCGGCCGCTTCTTTGAGGGCGTTTGCGGCTTAAAGCCATAAACAGCTTTAATGAGCCCTAATACCCCGTATTCAAAAAACTCCGCCCGCGGTATTCCCGGATGGCGCCTATAAAACGCATCAGCAATTACTTTTACCCTCCTAGGGCTTGAAATAATCAGTTTATCCGCGTCTTCACGCATGCCTTGCTGCGCTGAAAGCGCCAGCCTCTCCTGCTCTTGCGCAGAGAGATGTCCAGTATCAAGGCTCTTCAACTCGGCATCAATCATATCTTCTACGGTTTCAAAACACGAATCTCTTTGCTGTTGCTGTGCGCGTTCAGCAGTTACTTTTCCCCGGCGTATTTTTTCAGCCCGCTTCTTATACTTAGCGATGATATTTGGATCAACCGCAGGCGAGCCCTTCGCAGGCGAAGAGCTAAACTGGCTTCGATTTAAAACTTCGCTTGCCTGCTTTAAATTAAAGCCTGCGCCTCCTACGAGTAAAACGTTACTGCGATTACTGCGATAAACACGATCCTGCGATTCCATGCCTAAAGGCGAGCTGCCCTCAAACATATTCTCAAACACTGAACCGGAAGGAAGCGTATACGAAGGCAAATCGGTCCCACTATCAAATACCCCTTGTCTACGAAGAAACTCTACTGCGAGACGACAAACCTCGTAAGCAAAGTAAAAGGCATTCATTCGCTGTCTCTCGAGGTCGCATTCATCTAACTCCCCTAACCTTTCTAAAGAAAAAGGCGGGGTCAAAACAGGCTCTCCTCTAATTTTCTCTGCACGTATGACATAAGTAGCTATGACTTTCAATACTAAATCTTCCGGAG
>JBAZGV010000161.1:0-3000 GCA_041652675.1 Candidatus Omnitrophota bacterium | reverse complement strand
TATCAGTCATAAAGATATCTTGGATAGCTTCTCTTACTTCTAGGTTATGGCTCGCAACTACCGCCACAGTGGGTATTCCTTGGGCAACCTCGCAAGCTATGGTCGGCCCGGAGAGTACAGCGAGTTTTACATTTCCTAATTCATTACGAATAACTTCCGAGATTCTCATCGAACTTTTTATTTCAATTCCTTTAGTAACGCTTAAATATAAAGTATCGCGGCAATAACCCGCTAATTTAACTTTCTTTAAGGCTTCACGGATATGTTGTGAAGGCACAGCCAGTACTATTAATTCCTTATCTTTAACAGTAACGCGTAAATTATCAGTAACTTTAATTTTCGCGGGTATTTTAATTCCGGGTAAAAATTTCTTATTCTCCCTGTTTTTTTCTATAGCGGCGATATTTTCAGAAAATGCGCCCCAGAGAGTTACCTCATAGCCTTTATTAGAAAGCAGCACGGAGAGTGTTGTCCCCCAACCTCCGTCGCCTAAGACCCCTATTTTGATTTTTTTATTTGTATACATTTTTCCAGTCCCGTTCCCCTCGGGTAAGAAATTTTATACCTACGTCAAAATTATCAAAACCCTTAGCTTCGATTCTGACTACTTTACCGATAATTCCATTTTGATAAATTAAGGCTCTTTTTTCCAATTCTTCGCAAATAGCAAGTACTCCGCGGTCAAAAGAAAGCCAGAGTATATCTTCGGTGTTAACAGGTTTTTTAATATTACAAAGCATTCCCGCTTCGCTGATATTAGATGTATAGCCTTCAAGAAGGCGGGAGATAGTCTCCTTGCTGCAAATTTTAAATGCTAAGGGGGCCGCATAGTCGAGCCTTGAAAATTCACGGCGTTCTGAAATATTTTCCGGAGTATGCATACTATTTTATAATTAAACTATTTTTATTAGTTCTAAGTTTAGCCAAGTCCCAGGCGTAATCATAAAGGTGCAAGCCCTTACTTACGGCGATAATCTCGCCATCGTCAACACCTATCTCTTCAGCCATATATTGTTTAACTAATTGTAAACCGCCTAAGTTTGAGGGGAATCCCCCCCAGAGGTCCCAGGAACGAAAATAAAGTATGAAGTGCAGTTTTCCATAGCGCACGCGGGTATCAATAATCCTAAGGCAGGGCGGATCTAAAAGTTTTATATCCGAAGGCATGCCTATTTCCATGGTAGCTTGGTTTGTTCCCGGGCCTTTTTCTTTATAGAGTTTAATTACCTCTTCTACTTGGTTAACATTAAGTGGCATCTCTTGGGCCATCTCTTTGCCGCCTACTATTTGTTTTAATTTTACCTTAGGAGCAACTAACCTCTCCCCGTAAGTATAATCTTCAGTTTCTGTTTTGCTTCCGGTAAGAAGATAGCTAAGATAACCCTGAATATAATCCATATCCGTCGGAGCGGGTATATTCATCCCTTCCGGGATTATGGGGATAATTTGATGCGCCGGTTTCTTAATCCTTACTGACACAAAATCAAATTCCAAACGTTTCTGGCCTTCGTAGCTGCCTTTAGTTATAGTATATACATGGCCATCTTCTAGAATTTGAGAAAGGCACTGAAACCACGCGTCATCTAAATCAAAGGCATCGATGTAGACCGGCTTAAGCAGTTCTTCTGGCATAGTGTATTTTTATAGCCCTATTTAGTTTTTTCCTTCGCTGACTTGATAAATAATTTTAAATTGCTTATCATCTGGGAAACAGGCATATTTTTTCCGATATATCCCGCGCATCCGTATTCCCTGGACTTGGCTATTAAATCTTCATCATAACCGAATCCCGTTATCATAATCACTATTACCCCGGGTTTTATCTCTTTTATCCTCTTTAGAGCTTCTAATCCGCTCATCCCGGTAAGTTTTATGTCCATAAGTACAACGTCAAAATTTTCCTTAACTATCAAATCTACCGATTCTTCCCCAGTTGCTACGCATTTGACGCCGTAACCATCCTTTTTAAATAAATCATTGAACAGGTCCCTTACCGGAGCCTCATCATCAACAACCAATATTTTGTGCTTCACTATTCCCTCCTTTTCTATAGAACGGAAATTTCACGGTGAAAGTCGTGCCTTTACCAGCTTGGCTCTCAACTTTTATTGAGCCTCCGTGATTTTTGATAATATTATAACAGATTGAAAGCCCTAATCCAGTGCCTTCTCTCTTAGTTGAAAAGAAAGGCACAAAAAGATTTTTCAGGTTTTCCGCGGAAATACCGCAGCCAGTATCGCTAATTATTATTTGCGCGAACTCATCGGATAAATTATCCGTTTTAACGGTAAGTATTCCTCCTTCAGGCATTGCTTGATAAGCATTAATAAACAAGTTTACAAAGACTTCTTGCAGCTGATGGATATCTCCTTTAATCAGGGGCGTTTTTCCGGAAAATGACTTAATTACCTTAACTTCATACGACGGTAATTTGTGGTATTTTAAAAGAGGAAGAGTATCTTTAATCAGCTTGTTTATATTTATTTCTGTGTTGCCGGGAAATGTTTTTCGCGTAAAAGCAAGAAGCCTGTCAACTAACTTACGAATTTTATCTGTTTGTGAGCTTACTATTTTTAAATCGCTCCTTAATGCCTTAATCAATGACTTTCTTGCCAGCATCATCTCTGTCCTGCCGGATATAACAAAAACAGGATTGTTTATTTCATGGGTTATTCCCGCGATCAGTTGGCCAACTGCCGCTAATTTTTCGGATTGAAATAACTGATATTCCATTCTCCTTCTTTCGGTTATATCATTAGCCATAAATATATAACCGTTGATTTTCTTATCCGTATCGACAAACTTGGTTACAGTTAAATTCACCGGAAAAGACTCCCCTCCCTTTTTAATAAAATAAGCCTCTATCTCGCAGCGTTCGAGATTCTTCGCTTGTTCAAGGATAAGCGGGAGTTTATGTGCGATATCGTCAGAGGAATGCAAGCAACTTATGTGCTTAGCGATTACTTCACTCCTTTGCCAGCCAAACATAGTTTCAGAACC
>JBAZGV010000160.1:0-3000 GCA_041652675.1 Candidatus Omnitrophota bacterium | reverse complement strand
GGATAAGGATGCGGCCCGGCAACAGTACCGATAATATAATGCGTATCCGAGACATTAGTAACCCAATCACGCAGGGCTTCGGTCATCGCGTCTTTAAGAGTCTTAGAGCCAGTTCTGACAGGAATCACTCTGGCGCCTAAAAGTTTCATCCTAAAAACATTAGGCTTCTGACGCTCCATATCTTCTTCGCCCATATAAATATCGCATTTTAAACCGAAGAGCGCGGCAACAGTAGCAGTTGCAACCCCATGTTGGCCTGCTCCGGTTTCGGCGATTACCCGCGGCTTTTTCATCCTTAAAGCCAAAAGAGCCTGGCCTAAAGTATTATTTATTTTATGCGCGCCGGTATGTAAAAGATCCTCTCTCTTCAAATATATTTTCCGTATTCCCAGATTTTTACTTAGGTTCTTGGCGAGATACAACGGAGTAGGCCTGCCGGCGTATTCTTTCAAATAATAATTTAATTCCGAGATAAATTTCCTATCCCTCCTTGCCTTCGCGTATTCCTTCTCTAATTCATCTAAGGCGAAGATAAGCGTTTCCGGGACAAATCTACCGCCGAACTCCGCGAAATGCCCAAACTTATCCGGTAACTTTTTATTTATAAAATTATTTTTCATTTTACTAATCTAATAAAACTTCGCATCTTTCTATGGCCTTTTTTACCCGGCCTCTCTTCAACCGCGCTTGAGATATCCACCCAGCCCGGATTAACCTGTTTTAACGCGGACTTTATATTCCTGGTATTTAATCCTCCGGATAAAAAAACCGGATGCTCTATTCTACCCTTTTCCGGCAAGAAATTCCAATTAAACTTTTTCCCTGTGCCTCCGTCACTATATTTAGAAAAAGTATCAAAAAGATAAGCAAATATCTTATATTTTTTCAATTCGCTTAATTCCAACTTATCTTTAACCCGGAAAGCTTTGATAATTTTATAGCCTTTAAATTTAGAGCAAAATTCCGGAGATTCGCTGCCATGGAACTGCAGCATATCCAAAGCGCACATTTTGGAGATGCTCTTGATCTTACTCTCTTTTTCGTTAACGAATACTCCTACCTTTTTTATCTTCTTAGGCAAAATACGCGATATATTTCTGGCTTTCAGCGGGTCAATATAACGCGGGCTCTTCTTGTAAAATACAAAACCTATGGCATCAGCGCCGCTAATAAACGCGGCTAAAGCATCCTCTAAATTAGTAATCCCGCAAATCTTAACTTTAACCATTTATCTTTACGCTAGATCTTCAATTGCAGTAGGGGAGGTTTAAACCTCCCCTACTGCTGAAACACCTACCACCCCATTATCTCTTCAACTTTCTTTAAGATATTCTCTGACTGCATAAAAGCTGTGCCAATTAAAACCGCGCTTACTCCTAATATCTTTAGAAAAAGCACATCTTGCGCTGTTTTAATCCCACTCTCCACAACTACTATCTTATCTTTAGGTATTAAAGGGAATAATTTCTCAACAGTTCTAGAATCAACCTCGAAAGTGCGCAAATCGCGGTTATTAATCCCAATAAGCGGTATATTTTTTAATTTTAATATTTTTTTGAGCTCTTTCTCGTTATGCACTTCAACTAATGCATCCATGCCTAATTCATTAGCTAATATTGAAAACTGGGTTATCTCATCCTGGGTAAGTAAATTTGCGATTAATAATACCGCGTCCGCTCCATAAAAACGCGACTCGTAGACCTGATACGGCTCGAGAATAAAATCTTTTCTCAGTATCGGCACACTGGTTAAATTTTTTATTTCATTAATATAAGCAATGTTCCCCAAAAAGTAATCTTCCTCGGTTAAAACTGATACCGCCTGAACCCCGGCATCAGAATAAGCTTTGGCAATATCAAGATGATGAAAATCCTCACGGATAATCCCTTTTGAAGGTGAAGCTTTTTTGATCTCCGCGATAAGCGAAATCTGGCGCGGTTTATTAATTGCTTCGATAAACGGCCGGGTAGGAGGTAGGCCCTGGATCCTCCCTTTTAATTCATCTTCAGGCATGCCCAGCTTAGCTAAAGCAACCTTTTCTTTTTTCTTAGTTAAAAGCTCTTTGAGAATATCGGCGCTTTTCATTTCAAGAGTACTCCTTTAATAAACCTAACTTCTTTAATGCCTCCCCGCTATCTATAGATTTCCTTGCCAGCTTTATCCCCTCTTCTATTGATTTAGCTTTATCTGAGGCGTATATAGCGCAACCGGAATTCAACAAGACTATATCTCGCTTAGGCCCGGGCATCCCATTCAAAATATCCATAACAATACCTACATTCTCCTTAGCATCCCCGCCAATAAGATCTTCTAAAGAAGCCCTCTTAAAACCAAAATCCTCGGGCGCGATTTCATAGTCCTTAAACTTACCATTAAAAACCTCGGAAATAATAGTCTTATCGGTCGTAGTTACTTCATCCAAACTATCCTTACCGTGAACTACCAATATATGCTTACTGCCCAGGTTATGTAAAACCTGCGATAGAATTTTGGTCCACTTATAGCTATAAACACCGATTAACTGATTTGTCGCGCGCGCAGGATTAATCAATGGGCCTAAAATATTAAACATCGTCTTCCCAGCGATCTTACGCCGCGCAGGCATAACATTTTTCATCGCCGGATGAAAATTAGGAGCGAATAAAAAAGCGATTCCGATTTCTTCCAGGCACTTTTTTATTTTCTCCTTACTCATATTAATATTTACGCCTAATGCCTCTAGGATATCCGCGCTTCCGCATTTGCTCGATACCGAACGATTGCCGTGTTTAGCCACACATACCCCTGCTCCGCTGGCTACAAAAGCAGTAATAGTTGAAATATTGAAAGTCCCTCTCCTGTCTCCACCGGTGCCGCAGGTATCTAGAATATTTTGCCGGTCGACAATAATCGGATCAACATATTTAAGCATAGACTCTATTGCCGCGGTCAGCTCTTCAACCGTCTCACCTTTATCATTTAAAAGCGTAAGGAATGCGATTATATCGGCATTGTCAGTTA
>JBAZGV010000159.1:0-3005 GCA_041652675.1 Candidatus Omnitrophota bacterium | reverse complement strand
ATCAGGTATCTTCAAGTATCGGAGCAGGGCCAAGACCGTAAGTTCGCCATCGAAAGCAATGCAGGAATACCTAAAATATGTCTCTACTTTTATAGTAGCCGGCTCCTGCATCACTTATTTCGTATAGCGCTGGAAATAAATTCAAAGAATGCCCGGGAGGCCGGTATTTTTATCGATAGTTATATATGCCCAGAAAACATCCAGATAAAAATGAACGGCCTGAACATTAGTTTATTGAAGAGAAGTTGGCTTAAAAGCGGCACTATTAAGCCCTGGCAGGGGTTGGTCATGCGTCGGATAGTAATAGGCAAGATCACTACCGTCTATGCAAGCCTGATATGGCTGCCTACCGGAGAAAAGCTTGCCGAAATATCTTATGATCCTGTTAGCGGATATAATATTACAGTCTTTGGTAAAGACGGCTTTTACGAAAAGAAATTCCCGGCTTCAGTTTATTCAATAAGTTTTATAACTGATCCGGTTCTTTCTGGCGCATATAACGCGCATCTGGATTCTATTGTTGGAAAATTTAAATTCAGGGGTTTAGGCAAGGAGCTTCAGTGGCTAGAATTGCTTAAAACGCAAAATAGAATAAACAAGATGCTTAATCTATATTTTGGGGTTATGAGGCAAGTCCGTGAGATCATGGATTTTATCGGCCGGTTGATTGATATAGAAAAAGTAAGATCAGGAAATGCGGCCTATATTGCTCAAAATCAGGATAGGATGGTTTTTAACGCCAATCGCTTATTTTTAATGGAGCGTTTCGGTTCGTTAAGCATTTACTTAGAAGAGCTGAAGAAAGAAATAACGGCCATACGACAGAGAATAGAATTAATCGGTAATTCGGATAACCAGGTTGGCTTTGATGCTGCTGTGAATTGGCTTGGGGGATGCATTGATACTTTGGCAAATATCCAAAGGGGCAATGCGGCAGAAATCGACGGTTTATCCGAACTGCTGCGGACTATTTCCGATAGTTCCGAAATAGGGATTATTTATCCGCTGCTTTCTTTTATGATTCCCTGGGAATACCGATTAAAGAATTTTAGGAAATACATGGTATGGTTATTGACTGAAAGTGGCGTGCAGCTTATGCCCAACGGTGATTTAGAATTACCGGCCACCGCGGCGCAGCCTGTTTTTGCGCCGGCAGTCGTCCCTGCCGCGCCTGTTGATTCTACCAAGTTATTTGGAGCAGCCCTATTTCCATTGTTATTTAATTCAAGCATACCGGATCTTAATCACTCTAGTATTATTATAAAATACGTGATTATTGCAGCAGCGATTTTAGCATTTTTAGTGGCCTCCAGGCCGTTAATCGAAAAAGGAATCGCAAAATTGCTGGAGAGAAGAGCAAAAAGAACCCCGCAGCGTGAATTATTTATGATAGAAAAGGTGTTTTCAATTCTTTTGCTTTTTGTCCTTTCTAAAACGACGATTTTTGCCTGTTTGTTTTTAAGTGGAATTGAATTCGTAAAGAATTTTATTCTTTCTTTGTTTTTGGATAACCCGATCAAGAAGAACGGTACAGAGTTTCCCGTATCGGATATCCTTACGGTCCAGAATGTTCACCGTAAATCTAGTTTGGATATGGCACTTAGTTTCTGGGCATCATATGTACAGGTACGCAATATTCAACAAGTTACTGCAAAAGAATTAGCGTATTTCCTCTCCCCGCATTCAAAGTGGGAGCATGAAGCTGCCAGCCAAGGCAAAGAACCTTTCCGTCAGATGGATAATGCCGCCCGCGGCGGTTTTGATGACCGGGAAATTTTTCTTATTTACCATAGAGGTAAATATCATCCGATTCTTATCAATGGTAACCACAGGATAATGTTGATGTTTGCGATTGCGGATTGGGAGGGTATTGATATAAGTAAAGTTACTTTTGTTTCCGATGAAATCATTCACCTGCCGGCTAATTTTATCGGGGATATAATATTTTCACTGTTGTTTATGCCGATCTTAATCTTAATGCAAAGATTTGATTTATTTGCTAATGCCGCTAGGATATATGAAAGATTAATGAAATCGGAAACTAGTGCTTATCCGCTTCTTGTTCCTCTAGCGGATCAAAATCAAGCCGAGCAAAGATATGGTCAGAATAAAAATTTAACGGATATAAATGTGAATAATCTTGATTTACAGTATCCTGAAGCATTTGTAGATAACCACTACAATGTTTTGCAGCAGGTTTTAAAGTTATTAGAACAGCTTTTAGGCCGGGCGCCTCCGAAACTGTTCAAATGGAGATTGATTATTACTACCGATTCAAACTTTACCGAAGGCAATGTCGCTGCCTGTAATATTGATGACAAGATCGTATATATCCATCCCTATTTCTTTAAGCTCGATCAAACCCGGCAATTAGAAATTCTTTACCATGAACTAATCAGTCATATCTGCAAAGGGCTAAGCGATATAAATGATGCGGCGATGCGGGATACGCGTTTAGGCATCGTTTTTAGGACGTTTATGCCTTTACTCTTCGGAGACGATTTTAAGGTAGGGAATGAATCGCGCGGGTTTATTACCCGGGAATACCTTAGGTATATTGTGGGTAGTGATCAATTTGATCCTGAATATTTGGTTGCTATGTTTGAGGATATCTCTCAAAAATGGCCGGAGTTAGGCGTTAAGTTTTCTCCGGCAGTCGACCCTAATATATTGCAGACAGAACGTATAGCTCATGATCCGGATTTCTCTCTTAGTATAGGGGGAGGATGGTATATTCACCACGGCAGTAAACTTCGTTTACGGATAATCACCGCTGATTCACTGAAAGAAAGAAATAAGCTGGAGGGGCCAAGTGAAGAAATAATTGCAGGGTTAGAGGAGATTTCTGATGCGGCCTTTAAGAATGGGGAAAAAGAGGTTTACGAAATAGCTACTTGGCTTGTTTCTCGGATTGAGCAGCGTCTTCGTTGCGGATGGCTTCCCAGCTGGTTTATCCTGGAGGCGCGCGATACCCAAGGGGTTTTATGCGGTTTAGTACGCGCCAG
>JBAZGV010000158.1:0-3006 GCA_041652675.1 Candidatus Omnitrophota bacterium | reverse complement strand
TAATTCACCCCCTTTCGTTTATATATTTTAAGTGCCGATTTTAATCGGCTCCAAAATACCTTTTAAAGTTGCTATTGCCGAAAGTACCGCCAGATAGCTTGTTTTAGGGTTATCCGGATGCAAAATATTCTCTGTGCGCGTTGAAATATCCGCGGCGGCCGATTCTATCCTAATCTCATGTATATTCTTAATAACTTTGGGCGACGCAATTATTCTTACATAAGTCTTTTTTGCCCCGATACCAGCTAAGCTTAATACTGCGGCAACATTAATATTCTGAGGAAAATATTTTACCGCATTTGCTGCCTTACCGGAAAACAGCACCTTCTCTCTAGCGATTTTGTTCAGATTTATTCTTTTCCCCTCAACATATTTAACTCCTTTAAACGATAGTGGATTTTTAGTAGTAGTAAGCGTAACCTTCTTAATCCTGCCAATGCCTGCCGCCTTAAGGGCGTCAATACCGGAGATCGCCCCGCTAGGAATGTAAACTTTACAATTATTACTAACCGCTAGCTTATATAAAATATTGAAACCCTTAACTACGCCTCCCACGCTCATAATCATAACATCCTTCTTTAAAATAAGAGCAGATTTAGCAATGCCAAAAGATGAAGCCGCCGAAGCCGCTTCAATCACTAAATCTGACTTTTTGATTAAATCATTCAAACCCTCTACCGATAGGAGCATATTCCCAAACCTTTTAGAGAGTTTTTTTGACTTCAAAGCATCTAAATCATATAACGCGCTTAATTTCGCCTGCTTGGGGAAATTTTGCATAACTGCCTTCGCGAGCGAACTTCCTATCGCTCCACACCCCACAATTCCAATCTTTAATTTTAAACTCATATTTTCTACGACTATACCTTATACTGTGCTAAACTTTTATCGAAACGTTATCTATTAACCTAATCTTTCCTATATATACGGCTAAAACAATCAAACAATTGCTTAAGATCTTATCTAATGGCTTAAGGTTATCTGAATCAACTATCTTAATATAATCTATTTTTGCGCTCTTCTTATTTTTAATAATTCGCCGCATCCTACCAATGATTCTTTTTGTATCTCTAGCGCCATTTTTAATTAAAAGCTTAGCTAGATTTAAGGCTTGAGATAAGATCAAAGCATCCTGCCTCTCATTACTATTTAAATAGAGATTCCGTGAACTTAAAGCCAAACCATCTACTTCGCGTACTGTCGGCATAACTTTTATCTTAACCGGCATATTTAAATCTGTAGCCATCCTCTTGATTACTACTGCTTGTTGCGCATCCTTTGCGCCCAGATAAAGATTATCCGGCCCTATGATATTAAACAGTTTCGCCACTATGGTTGCCACGCCACGAAAATGACTCGGGCGAGACTTGCCACAAAGTTTTTCGCTTAAATCCTTAACCTCAATATAAGTAGAGAAATCGCGCGGATAGATATAAGAAGGTTTAGGACAAAAAACAAAATCCACTCTCTCCCGGCGACAAAGCGCTAAATCCTTACTCAACGGACGAGGATATCTATCCAAGTCCTCTTTAGGCCCAAACTGAACAGGATTAACAAATATACTCACCACTACAATATTATTCTCCTTACGCGCGGCACGAATTAAACTTAAATGCCCTTCATGCAGAGCGCCCATTGTAGGGACAAAACCGATACTCTCGCCTTCCCTTCTTTTTCGCATCAAGATACCAGAGATCCTTAAAGGCGTCTTTATTACTAACATATAACCTCGGATAATGGCTTAATAACAAATTCACGCATAAACATGCGCGGGTGCGGAATAATTAAATCCTTTTTCTTTATAGCCCTATCCGCATAAAGCAAAATATCCAAATCTATTTTTCTCGGCCCATTACATACGCTTTTCTCGCGGCCAAGTTTATTTTCAATTATCTTTAAGCTTTTAAGAAGGGACACTGGAGATAATGCGGTACGAATCTTTAACGCAGCATTTAAAAACCTCGGCTGGCCTATTGGCCCATCAACCGGATCAGTGTAAATAAATTTTGATTTTTTAAGCACTTTTGTTTCCTGCAACAAGCTTATCCTTCGAATAGCGTTTTTTATATTTTTTCTCCTATTCTCCAGATTGGAACCTAGAGCAAGATAACAGATAACTGCCATAGTTATATCTTCTTAAGCCGGCTTAGCGCTTCTTTAATCCGTTCTTTATCTACAGTAAGCGCCATTCGAATATAACCTTCACCGTATTTACCAAAACCAACACCGGGAGTAACCACGATATCAGCCTTCTCTAAAATCATCCCCGCGAATTTTATTGAGTCATATTTCCGGGGGACCTTAATCCAAACATAAAATGTAGCCTTAAGATTGTTTGCCTGCCAGCCCAAAGGGCCCAAACCAGAAATTAATATATCACGCCTCTCTTGATAAAGACTGCGCATATTTTTAATATACTCTTCCGGTCCATCTAATGCCGCAAGCCCGGCAAGTTGAAGCGCGGAAAAAATACCGGAGTCAATATTAGATTTAACTTTTGCCAAAGCAGAGATAAGCTTTCCATTACCGCAAGCCCAACCAATACGCCAACCAGTCATATTATAAGTTTTAGAGAGTGAATGAAATTCTATTACTATATCTTTTGCGCCTTCTACTTCCAACATGCTACTGGGCCTATACCCATCATAACTCATCTCAGAATATGCCAAATCCGAAACCATAATAATCTTATATTTACGGGCAAAACTAACCGCCTCTTTGTAAAAACTTTTTTCAGCAGTTGCCCCTGTAGGATTATTAGGATAGTTTAAAAACATTATTTTTGCTTTTTTGAGTACGCTAAGCGGTATTTTTTTAAAATCCGGCAGGAAAGCATTAGATTCTAAAAGCGGCATCAGATAAGGTTTACCGCCGGATAGAATTGTCCCCCCTTTATAAGGAGGATAACATGGATCAGGAATAAGAGAATAATCTCCTTGATTTAAAAAAGCTAAAGGAAAATGCGCGATCCCTTCTTTCGAACCAATTAAAGGTAAAATTTCTAAA
>JBAZGV010000157.1:554-3056 GCA_041652675.1 Candidatus Omnitrophota bacterium | reverse complement strand
GGAGAGGTTGATTTTCTCAATGCAATTATAGAAGACGATCCAACGATGTGGAGATACCGTAGATTTATGCCTATTGATCCCACTTGTATAGTGAGTGATAGCGAAGGCAATACTCCCGTTGTGTATCTTCCCGGAGTTAGCAAGGCATTAGGCATCCATTTGTGGGTTAAGTTGGAAATTGTTAACCCCACTGGTACGTTTAAGGATCGCGAGGCTTCTTATGTTTTAAGTTCGAGCCGCCAGCATAATCAAGAAAACATCGTAATGCAGTCTACCGGTAACACTGCCATTGCGATTACGCATTATGCGGGGTTAGCCGGTATTCCTTCTTGGGCATTTATTCCTGAAACAAGCAATTATAAACTGCTTATGCCTAAGAAATCAGACTCAAGCCGTATTGTTGCTGTTAATGGCCACCCGATAGATTTTAAATGTATGGCCGAAGATTTTGCTTTACGCTACGGATTCCCTAAGGTCTCGCCATTCTATGAAAGATGCGAAGCTAACGCTACTCAAGGCTATGAGATTGGCGAGATGTTGCTTAGAGGCAGATTACCGCAGCAAGAGATTCTCCGGGGGAGAAGCTTTGATTATTATGTGCAGACTATTGCCGCAGGCATGGGCCCGATAGGGTATTATTTGGCCATGCAGCGCATGCAAAAATGGACAAACGGTAGAATCAAAGTGCCCCGTGTTATAGTAACGGAGATTACCGAGTTTGCTCCTATCCAACAAGCTTGGGATCAACAATTAGAGCGGGTGGGGCCGGAAGTAGCCACTCCTTATTTCCCGGATGGTCCGCTGTTTGAGCCGACTCTTTGGACGACAAATATCGCCGCTTACTATCCGCATTTGCGAAAAATGCTTTTAGATACAAACGGAGATATGCTTGCTGTTAGCCCAAGAGAAACTCAGCAGGCAGCTATGCGTTATGAGATTCTCCGCGAATTAGAAAACATGGGATATAAATTTACCGAAACTGAGAATGCTTCTTTTGTTGGTTTTGCCGGGTTAGCCAAGATGGTCGAAGATGGTAAAATCCCCAAGGGCAGTAAGGCGATTTTGATGCTTACAGGTAAGGGGCAGCGACAAAACTTTATTTTAGAAAAACCCGACTTTACTGCTGATCCTGGAGTGCATAAACCTAGGGATATAGTTGAAGCTTTACCTATATGTACAAGTTCATCTCCTATTAATGGTGAGGATAATGCGTTGAATAGATTAGCAGGTGTTTTTGCTATTACATCTGTTTTTATCTTAGGCGTTTTCATTGTTAATAAAAGCATGAGTTATTTCTATGGAAAGAGCTTATTTAGTTCGTACGTTGATCTATACAGACAATCACCGGTTTGGGTCGCTGGTTTTACTGCTGCTATAGAGGGGTCGGTGGCAGAATTTATAGGTTATTATTTAGCTCGAGAGCGAAAAGAAAGAATAAGAACGTGGATTTCTACTTTACGTGTTACCGGTGTGTTGCTATTTCGTTTGCTGATATTGGGCCCGTCAGCTAGCTTAATAGATAGATTAATTGATTACTTACTTCCTATTGGAAAAGGGGTGTGTTATTTTGCATTTATCAGCCGCGCGTCTCTATCATTGGTGCATGGCATATTTTTAAGTTCCGTGATTAATTTTCTCGCGCCTTTTGCCAGCTATCAACTTGAGGCTTGTTATCGCGCTAAGGAGAATAATTTGGCCGGCGCTGAATTCTTAAAGCACGAATATAGTGTGCGTAAACAGTTAAGAAGAACTTGGGATTCGATAAGATTCCGTATTGCCCCGGTTATTATTCAGCACGACATTATTCAGAATATATTCGGTTATGAATTAGCATATAAGATACTTTCGAGATTTGGATTAGGCTTTATAAATTCTGTTTTTAGAAGTTGGTTGAGTAACCGCAGCAAAAAAGTTGAATTGGGCAGTTCTATTTTATGGCTTACTGTAGCTTTCGCTCCTATAAGTTTCTTTTGGGGTACCAAGGTTTTAGCGATATCCGCGGTTATGTTAGAGGCCGGAATTTTATTGTCTTCCAAAATCTCAAAAAGTATTAAAACAAGAAATGGCAATGTCCGCGGTAATGGAAATGCACCTTCAACTAGCGATAATGGCGATAGTCAAGCCAAGGTTCGCTCTTCCAGCCCCGTTTTTGTTTTAAAAGGAAAGAAAGCGGTTTCTTCTCCTGTGCAAACAACGACGATGGACAAACAGGCGTTTTTGCCTTTACATATGGTAGAGTATGCCCCGCAAAGTCCTTCGGATAGATGGCAGGCACGGCGTAAACAGATAGGTCAGAAAGAAACCGTTGTAGTTAAAGCTGTATGCAATATTAATTTTGATAGCTTAAAGCAGGCTGATGTCAGGGTGACAGAGGGCGCCTCCAGAGATATAACTTTGGCAGTCGTTAGCCATTTGGAAGGTTTGAAGTTTATCTGTCGCTATCGCGAAAATCCTACGGTTGAGGCGTTTTTACAAAATATCGGCAAAAAAGAGGTAAGGTTT
>JBAZGV010000157.1:0-544 GCA_041652675.1 Candidatus Omnitrophota bacterium | reverse complement strand
GTAAGGTTTGGCCTTATTAATGATGCAGAATATTTTGCGCGTATCGTAGGTGGCGTACTTAGTTTTGATGTAGGTATAGTTGGGGAGCTCGGGTTTAAATTACACGGTGACGAAGAATGGCCGGATGTTTTACAGCTGCTTAAATTGGAATACAATTTAAGGGGGGAAAGAGGTGTGTTAGATGCCCAGGATTTATTCCTTGGTTTTGTCTTTTTATCTGCGCTTTCCTGGATTCACGGATTAAGTCAATTACAGGGGCTTGATACATCAAGAGCGTTGTGTAATGTTTTGGATTTTTATGAAGCTGTTGGGGTAGCTAATCCGGATGCCATATCCGCATTGCATAAGCTCCTCCATACGCCGTTATTAGATAGCGATAATCTATTCGCTACATTCTTAAAAGATGCTACGGATGCACGTCTAGCCAAGACAGATTTAGCCAGAGCTACGCCAGCCAAAGATTTATGGCGTCAGAGAAGAATTGCTTGGCTTCTGTCTAAACAGCAAATCGATTTACCGGCTGATTTGTCTGAGCTACGCCAAG
>JBAZGV010000156.1:0-3057 GCA_041652675.1 Candidatus Omnitrophota bacterium | reverse complement strand
AGAATAATATTGATACTGCCTTGCTTGATAATTTGCTTGTGCTTGCCTGCAATGGCACCCAGATGTTTGCTTATAACCAGGAGTCAGGGGTTTTTGATAATATCTACATTTATCCTCTGGGGGATGAAATCGGGGCTGCGGCTATGGATAAATTGATCGGAAAAGCTAATGAGAGGGATAATCCTAACCGTAAGTGTATACTTACTGATACGCTTAAGTATTTTGAGATTCCGTTAAGGGTGCAAAACGACCAGATTGATAACCGTATTTCCCAGGTTACCTTTTACGGTATAGGGAAAAAGGCCACCCGAGAAGAGCGCGCCACATTCAATGATACCGACCGCAGCAAAAGAAAGCCGTGGAGGGATTATATTGCCGCGCGTTGCCTGAAGGAAGGTATCCCGGTAGACCTGGTAATCGGAGGCCAAACTTCCATAGATATACTCCCTCGCGGTATAGATAAAGGGTATGCGATTGATACATTGGTTGAATTTTTTGGCATCAGCCCAGAACAGATGCTTTTCTTCGGAGATTCATTTACTATTTTCGGCAATGACCGGGCAGCTATGCTTAAAGTTGGCTTAAGCGTAAATGTTGGGGATGCATATATCAGGGATTTTTTCGAACTGAGGAAGACTATTATTAATGGGGAAAATTTCGGGCCTGATGCAAGCGCGGCATATCTCGGGATACTTCATCAACTGCTTGTAACCCGGCCGGAATCGCCGAGATTTGTTTTGGATAAAAGTAAGCTTATAGAGGCAGCAGCACACAGGGATGCGGGGGAGCAGGAAAGATTATCTCATTCCAAGGTTATGCATCCGGATTTAAATTATAAAGTTATAGAAGATAATTTATCCGCAGCTAGAAAAAGACGCCTGCCAAAAAGATATATCCATTTGGCTTTGGATCAAATACGCTTATTCCACCGTTTTAAACATAAACAGCTTGTTGAATTGTTCAAGAAAGAACCTTTAAACCTTTGGCAATTTGAGCTTATGCATCAATTTGAGCTTTTTGAAATGGCGGAGGGGTTAACTTATAAGCTTTATCCTCCGGCAATAGCTGTTGATCATAATGACCCGGCGCAATTCATCTTCGGGTATTGGACAGAAGTCAAGCAAAAACGCAGGCTGATTAAGCACGTAGATATGTTTATTTCAAAGGTGTTTGTTGATTTCTGCCTCAAAGAGGAGAGGTATCAAAATTTGCTTATTGGATATATTGCCCGTATGCTGCTTGAGGTAGCTGGTTCCGGGCATAAACAGGCTGTTGCTCTTGAGCGCAATATAAGCGGAAAAAGCGCAATGGGCAGGGAAAGCGCGGTTGAAGATATATTTACCAAACTTACCGAGAAGTTTGTTAAAGAAAAAGAAAAAGTGCTCTTAGCAAAAGAAGCAATGATAGAGTCTGGCAATAAAGAGAGGAATTCCAGCTCTCCGGTTAATGATTTAGGGATTAAGAATAGAATAGTAGAAGCGCTTGAAAAAAATAAAGGGGCTATTGCCTTGGATATATTCAGCCGGGAGATGGGTATTTCCCGAGGGCTTCTCGAGGCAATGATTAGGAATATGAGGTCTTTAGTGGGGGTGGGTGAAGTAATTGATATTATTAACCCCGTGAATTACTTCCGTACCGGTTTTGCCAAGACAAGAGAGGCGATACATATAGACGGAGATTGGCACCGCACCGACCATATACTTGGGGTAAGCGAGGATGGCAAGAGGATTGTCTTGCAGCTTCGCAAGGACAAAGAAAAAAGGCACGGCCTTTTTGTTACCGGGCATTTTGGAGTGGGTGAAGGCGCGCAACAGGCATTAAGCAGAGAGTTTGAAGAAGAAATTGCCGTTATAGAATTAGATAGCAGCCGTCTTTACCGCGTGGGAAACAACTTTGTTAAAGTAGGGCGTAAGGATTTTTCCCAGAAGCCGGGGTATTACAAAGAGAACCAAGATGGGTATAATGGTAAGGTTTATATGTATCAGACCAGGGGCAGTGAGCTTTATAATCGGGAAGTTTCCCATTTATATGTGTACGTTATCTTGAAAGAAGAAGAGAAGTTGTTAAGCAGGGGGGTTGATACTGAAGAAGTAGCAGGGATTAGTATTCTGACCTGGGGAGAATTTTTGCAAAATGTCCACAGCAATCCTTACGGGTACCATTCCGCAGTTTGGCAGTATTTTTCCCGTTCAAATATCTTTAAGATCCTGCGTACGATTAATTTTTCCGCGGAATTCAGCTATCTCCAGAAGGAGCTTAACAAGCTGCATATTTATTTCCGGAAAGAATATGGAGATGGATCCAGTTCTCCTGTGCCCGTATTAAGTCATACCATAACTGAAGAATGGGAGATTACAAAGCTTACCGAGAATGAGCTCGATGCACAGGTAAAATTTTATTCTCAAAACAAGCTGGTTGGAGAGGCACCTTTGTATTTGGATAAGAATGCCGCAAGTATTATGACTTGCTGGTTTAAATCCTATCAACCAAACCAGAAATTAGGGCTTGAGTTTGCAGCCCGGGTTTATTTGCGGGCAAGCCAGATGAGTGGATGGTTAAACTTTGGGACTAAGTTTGCCCATGCTTATTTTTTCTTAAGCCAGAATGAAGAGAGGGAGCTGGATTATTGCAGTCCGATAGCCCTTAATCGCCGGCAGGAAAACAGAAAACATATGTTTTCCATCTTTAAAAAATTAGGGATGAGAAAGGAAGAGAATCCAGACATAAATAGAATGGTATTATCCGGCCCCTATGGCGATATGGAGAATGAGCATGTAGCTTTACTGCAAAGTGTTGTTGAATTTGCTCAGGCTAACTGGTTTGAGTGGTATTATGTAAAACGGATAGAAGCAGCCAGGGATGTTTCAGTTGCGCGGCAGTCTACATTGTTGATGAAAAAGTTAATAAAAGATAACCTGGAGTCTAATGAAGCATTGTTAAGGAGACAGACAGAGGAAATCCGCCATTTATCAATATTCAGTTCGCCTGTTAGTTACGAAGAAAAAGCCAGGGCAATCCAGAAAGTATGGGAAAATATTAAGGCAGAAATCGAGGTAT
>JBAZGV010000155.1:0-3088 GCA_041652675.1 Candidatus Omnitrophota bacterium | reverse complement strand
ATTCTGAAAAATCGTCTGTTTCAGAAGTCTTTGAGAATAAATCAGTTAGATAGATTTGGGGCTGTAGCTCAGCTGGGAGAGCGCCTCGTTCGCAACGAGGAGGCCAGCGGTTCGATCCCGCTCAGCTCCACCATTTGACTCGGCACTCTGTGCCTCGCTCACGGTTAACTATATATGAAAAACAGGCTAATAGTTTCCGCAAGTTCTTTCTTGATTGCGGTCTTGATCTTAAGCCTTTCTTTTGCCGAAGAGAGGAAAGGGCCTTCTGCCGCGGGGGTATTTTATCCCGAGGATCCTGTTGAATTATCAGCAATGGTAGATGGGCTTATCTCATCCGCTGCTCCTGAAAAAACAGATCAAGAGATCTTCGCGCTTATCTTGCCTCACGCGGGTTATGGTTTTTCCGGGGATACCGCGGCCTTTGGTTATAAATTAATAAAAGGGAAGGGTTATAAAACGGTTGTCATTATTGGCACCGGGCATAATTACGGATTTAATGGCATCTCTGTCTATCCGAAAGGGAAATTCTCAACGCCTCTGGGTGAAATAGAAGTAGATAGTGATTTTGCAGCTAAACTGCTTAATCAGGATGAAGAGATATATTTTGAGCCTAAGGCATTTGAAAAAGAACATAGCGTGGAAGTCCAGCTGCCATTTTTGCAAAAGACTCTTAAAAATTATAAAATAGTTCCGATAATCATAGGAGATTGTACTTTATCAAGCTGTAATAAATTTGCTCTTTTACTTAAAGAGGCAATAGGTGGCCGTAAGGATGTTTTAGTGCTCGTCTCTACGGATTTCTATCACGGTTATGACTATAAAGAAGCCAGTAAGATAGATAATTTAACGCTTTCTTATATCGAGAATATGGATGCAGAAGGCCTTTATTATGGTTTACGTGATAGTAAATTGCAATTATGCGGCGGGTTTGGAGTGGTGAGCGCGCTTATCTTAAGTAAAGAATTCGGGGAGAATAAGGTTAAGCTATTGAAATATACTAATTCCGCGGAGGTTACCAATAAAAAAACAAAAGGAACCTGGACCGTAAGTTATGCTAGTTTAAGTATCAGCAGGGGAAAAACGGAGAGAGCTATGCTAAAAATAGAAGAAAAAAAGAAGTTATTAGGAATTGCGCGTAAATCAATCGAGTCGTATTTAAAATCCGGTAAGAAATTGGAATTAAGCGAGGCTGACCCGTTTTTGCTTAAAGATATGGGAGCTTTCGTTACTTTAAAAAAGGATGGGGAATTGCGCGGTTGTATCGGAAACCTTATTGCTAAGAATCCGCTTTATCTGACAGTGAGGGATATGGCTCTTGAGGCAGCTGTATCTGACCCGCGTTTCTCTCCGCTAACCTTGGATGAATTAAAAAATATCGATATCGAGATATCTGTTTTATCTCCTATGCAAAAAATAGATAATCCGGATAAAATCCGCCTGGGAATAGATGGAGTTTTGGTGCGCAAAGGTTTTAAAAGCGGGGTATTCCTGCCGCAGGTGGCAACTGAAACCGGATGGAGCAAGGATGAATTTATGTCTCAACTCTGCAGCCATAAAGCAGGGCTTGCTCCGGATGCATGGAAGGATAAAGATACCGAGATTTTTACTTTTACCGCGGAAGTTTTCTCCGAGAAAGAGCTGAATTAATGAATAGGTTTTTTATATCCCGTCCGGTTATTTCAGGTAATATAATAACTATGGAAGACAGGGAACAGGTACATCATTTAAAAAGTGTTTTGCATCTTAAAGAAAAAGAGCGCGTGATGATATTTGATCAGAGCGGCAATGAATATAGTTGTTTAATCTCCGGATTAGGGGAGAAGATAGTTTTAGAAATTAAGGAGAGGCGAATTCCCGATAAATCAAATGCCAAAGCGGCATTTGTTGTTGCTTGCGCTATACCTAAAAAGTCTAAGTTTGATGATATTGTCGACAAACTCACCCAATTGGGAGTGGATAGGGTTATACCTTTGGTTACTGAACGTGTAGTTGTGAAGTTTGACCGCAAGAAAGAGGGCTTACGCCTTGGGCGTTGGAGAAAAATCGCTCAATCCGCCGCGGAGCAGAGCCAAAGGAGGGATATTCCTGTTATTGAGCCGGTACAAAAAATAAAAGATATTTTTGCCAGGAGCAAAGATTTTGATTTAAAGCTTATTCCTACTTTAGTTGGCCGGAGGAAAACATTAAGGGATGTTTTTTCTTCACCTGATTCTCTTCCCTTTTCTAATATATTGGTTTTAATCGGCCCGGAAGGTGATTTCTCCGACGAGGAAATTAACCTCTCCAAGGATGCCGGTTTTATCCCGCTTACTCTCGGCGATCTGGTCTTAAGGGTAGATACCGCAG
The DNA here is from genome assembly GCA_041652675.1 of Candidatus Omnitrophota bacterium. Lineage (GTDB taxonomy): Bacteria > Omnitrophota > Gorgyraeia > Gygaellales > Profunditerraquicolaceae > Sherwoodlollariibacterium. The sequence goes on along the minus strand of JBAZGV010000155.1, from coordinate 742 downwards.
CCATGGCTGTGGCAAGTTTCATCAGGATCTATGCCCACGATTAAATTCCGCACTTTAGGCTGTAAGGTTAATCAATACGATACTCAAAGTATCCGCGAGCGTTTTTTAGGGTACGGATTCAGAGAAGTAAAGAAAAACGAAAAAGCTGATGTTTATCTTATTAATACTTGTACCGTAACTTCGTCTGCTGATCAGAAATCGTGCGCTGTAATCCGCAACTGCGTAAGGGAAAATCCAAAAGCGAAGGTTATGATTACTGGTTGTATGGTTAAAAATGATCGATATTCTTTAGCCAAAATTAAAGGTATTAGCCTGATTATAAGCAGGAGTTTTTTTGGCGAGGGGGTAACTGATTTCTACGGGCATACCCGGGCGTTTCTAAAAATTCAGGATGGCTGCGATAATTTTTGTTCTTATTGCAAGGTCCCTTTAGTCCGAGGCAGGTCCAGGAGCAGGCCTTTAGCGGAGATCATTAAGGAAGGAGAAGCCCTTACATCCAAAGGTTTTAAAGAGATAGTCTTAACCGGTATATGTTTGGGTTCTTACGGCAGAGGAATGGGTAAAAATATGGATCTGGTTAGGGTTATTACCGAATTAGAAAAGATAAAAGGATTATCGCGGATAAGATTAAGTTCAATAGAAGCCGGAGATGTAGCGGATAAGTTGATTAACAAGATGGCGAAATCAAAGAAAATTTGCCCGCACCTTCATATTCCCATTCAGAGCGGAGATAATGAAATAT
>JBAZGV010000154.1:0-3109 GCA_041652675.1 Candidatus Omnitrophota bacterium | reverse complement strand
GATAATTCCCAATAATATATAGGCTAACTGGGTAAATACTCCCAAACGTATACCGAGGAATGCGGCAGAGAGCAAGACAAAAAAAGTCTGGAGTGTTAAAGGAACGGGAGTAAAAGGCAGTGGTATACGCACGAAAGCGCTCAAAGTTATCGAGATTATAAAAAAGATTACCCCTAACGCTCTTAAAATGACCCTGCTTGATATTACTTCTCTTCTTAATATAGATTCCATTCTCTCTCCCCCTTCATAAATATACATTATGATGATTATACCTTAAAAAAATTAGGTGTAAAGTGTAAAGTTGACCACCATAAGTTTTGATCTTGGGAAATCCTTGTTCGAACGCCAGTGAGAACAAGAACAGAAAGGGGATGGTTCTATTTTCCTTAAAAATAGAACCATCCCCTTTATTTCTAACTTATACCTACTCCTTCGCTATAGCTAGAGTAATAACCCCCGCTAAAATCAAGAACAGGCCGATACATCCCTTAATTATCATTAAGAGAAATTCCCACCACTTTAAAATTGCCATTGCGCCTAAACCTAAAAAAACCAGGCCCAAAACAACCTTAAGCAATGTAGAAAACGCCTTCTTACCCTGTCCACAACATTTATCTTCTTTTTTAATCTCTTCTGCCATCTCCTTCACCTCCTCTTTTAATGAGCCCACAATTTACGAACACCGAAGGTGTGAGTAAATTGTTTCACTTACTTGGTTGACTCTTCCATCTGCGGTGAATCCAACCCCACTCCGCAGGATATTTACGGATATATATTTCAATAATATCGGTTAATCTTTGTATATTGATAAGAATTGTCTCTTTAGCATCCTTACCCTCTATTAAATCCAGCGCCGGCTCAAAAACTATCTTATGCCGGTCATCTTCCTGCCTTAAAATAAAACAAGGGACAAGGGCTGCTTTAGTGCGTTGCGCAAAAATAACTGGCCCGGTTGCCGTAGCTGCCTGCCTGCCGAAAAAATTAACAAAAATACCTGCAGTTCCAAAATTCTGGTCTATAGGAATAAAGACCAAACCATTATTACGCAATGACTGTATGGTCTCATTAACGCATACATCACGCGGCTGGCTGTAGATAGTCTGAACTCCGAACTTTTTACGCTTCTCTAAAAAAATACTCTCTACGCGGCTATCTCTCATCGGGCGCATAATACCCGCAGACTTATACCCTTCAACCGCAAGCCTGCCTAATAAAAGCGGGAAATTACCGAAATGCGCGCTTACTAATATTACCCCGTTTTTCTTAGATAAGGCGCGCTCTAGGTTTTCCCTGCCAACCAAATCAACCTTGCTCTTTAAGAGATCCGGCTTATCCATAAGAAACATAAGCTCTACCGCGGATTTTGCCAAAAAAGTAAAACAATCTTGCACTATTTTATCCAATTCCTCTTTGTTTTTTTCTTGGCCAAAAGCAATACTTAAACTATTCAAAGCGATATTCTTATGCTTCTTGGCAAAACGGAAGGCTAAAGAACTGACTAATTTGGCAAATCCATACAGCCAGCTTGACGGGATAACCTTAACTATCAAAGAGCAGATATTTAAGCCCAACCAGCCTAAAAAGCGGCTAAAACTTTTTCTGATTTTCTTATAGTCCATTTAATATGAAAGAATTATAACAAAACGGCTATGAATTTACAAGGATAATTAAGGCGCCAGATTAATTCTTCTAAATCCGATAGTATCAACAGCTGAATCCCCGCCTTGGCTTTTGCCTCTATAAACATTAGCTGAAGTAATAATAAAATCCGGAGAACCGATAATTTCCAGCGGAATCTTTAAAATTAAAGCCTGAGAAGTTAGATCCAGGATAATCCCTCGAGGATTAATGAGCCTCTTCCCGTCTAATACTTTAAAATGATCATGCTGGGTAATAATGCGGAGCTTGGGCATCTCAGCAAACGGCTTCCCGTAGCTATATCCGAATATATACATCATTGTAAAAAATCTATAAACTAAATTCTTAGGTTTCTCTACTTTTATAACCAAAGCCCTATCCACAAGAGCGTAACTTACTCCCTCTTTATCTTCCGAAATATTGCTATCGGGAAATTCTTGATCAAACGTAGAGCCGAGAAACATTTTAGAGTAGCCAAAGAAAGAAACAAGTTTTTCCTCTAAAAAAACCTGGTTCTTAAGATCTATGGGGAGGTAATCCCCGAACAATTCATTCCTGCGGGCAAAAGCCAAGAGATAAAACGCGCTGGATGCGGTCTGGCTTTTATAAGAAAGAATAGCTTTGTGTTTCTTGCTTAATTGCTCGGGCGTAAGATCAAATCTTAACCAATTGATTTGAGAATCTGAAAAACTATTAGGCGGGTTTAAGTATAATTCCGGATGATAATGCCGGGGTAGCGGCCAGCCGCTATGGTGAACAAGATACGGATAGATTTTAGGGTAAGGAATCGAATCCTTAAGATCAGCCAAAGCTACCCGGAGAAACAAGTAAAGTGATTTATGATCAACATTCACATCTGCCGGATGAGAAACGAATATTCTATCCGGACGATAATCAAAAATTACTTTCTTTAAATCTGCCAGGATACTTTCTCCTAAATACGGCGCCCCAAAAGAAAGGCTCTCTTTATAAGGGACGCTGGATATTCTAGTTAATAAAGAATGGAAGGGCTTGCTCTTCTGCCAGTACCGGTTAAATATGCTAAACGTCCCAAAATCAGGGTAACCTAAGAATATAAGATCTTTCTCGCCTACCCCTAACAATTGCATCGCCTTAATTGCCTCATTACGGCGAACTTTGCCTAAGTGGATAAATTCATTCTTTTTAAAAGTAATTCTCTTTTCATAAACAATGAAAGCAAATTCATTATGCTCGCCGTTAGTAAGGTAGGCTATTTTTATCTTAGCGCCTCTTGCAAGAGCCTCCTGTATTATGCCCGCACAGGCAATTGCCTCATCATCTGGATGCGGAGCAAGTATAAGTATACGCTCATCTTTCCTGAATTGATCCAGGCATCCTCCAGAGATAGGCGAATCCGCGAAAGAACAGGCAGGAAGAAATAGGTATGAGGCCAAACAAACGGAAAAAATACAAAATATTTTTACTAAGCGATGTAGCATAATATTCATAT
>JBAZGV010000153.1:0-3115 GCA_041652675.1 Candidatus Omnitrophota bacterium | reverse complement strand
TCTTTCTTATCGGGAACCTCGGTATCCTCGGTATCATAACCTATCTCCTCAAAAAAGCCCAGGTTCTGTAATCTTTCTTTACTCCGCCTTAACTTTTCACCATCAAACCTATCACCCGGATGTATGCGCATCTCCCTGCGTATAACTATATCCTTAGTCTTAATATTACCCCTGACATTAATCTTATCGACATAAGTAATCTGATTCTCAACTATACTATAGCCTATATCAACTCGGCTGGTCTGAGAATTTAAAGAGAAAGCCTCCTGAACACGCGCTGAGATATACCCACGGTCAAAATAAAGCCCCTGGACAGAGACGACATCAGATTTCATCGCCTCTTCGCTAAAGGTCTTGCCCGGAATACAATCCTTCAGGCGCATAATAACCTCTTTTTCGGATATATCTTTATTGCCTTTTATACTCACATTGCCTACTAAATACTTATTGCCTTCATTTACCTTTATATTTACATACAATAGATAGGGCTTCTTCTCATCCGGCTTTACTTCATTTTCGACCGCGATATCGATATAACCATTACGAAGATAAAATGCTTTTATACGTTCAATATCCTCTTTTAAAACATCCTCTTTTAATACTCCGGCATTAAAAAACCAAGCTCTTTTAGTTTTTAAAAGTTTTAATATGCGGGCCGAGGTGAAAACCTTATTGCCTGAAATAATTATATCTTTAATACGAACCCTGCCGCCTTCTATGACATTAAAATTTATTTTAACCTTATTAGTGCCTTCATCAGTATCGAGTTTATAATCTATCTTTACGGCGCTATAGCCTATTTTTTCATACATCTTCTGAAGTATACGCACATCTTCGGCGAGGCTTGGATAATCCAGGTATTGAGACTCCTTTGATTTTAATTGGGCTTTTAATTTTTCATCTTTCAAAGTAATACGATTTATTCCGGTAAACGTGATCTTATCAATTATCGGCCTCTCTGTAACTGTAACGATAACCTTAGTCCCGTCTTTATAGGCTTCCGTATCAATCTTAATATCGCTAAAGAAATTCAAAAGATAGAGCCTTTTTAAATCATCGCTTGTGACATTCTCCTGATAAGGATTGCCAATTCGCGTTTTCATCTTGGAAATAATAGTATTGGTAGATATGGCCTTATTGCCTTTAACTTCTATAGAAGTTACTAATTTTGCTGGTTCTTCTTGAGTTTCTGCGGATAAGGATTGGACAGGATCAGGCGAAGAGGCGTTATCTTGCGCGAAAGAAGATAAAACGACACACAAAACAAACAAAAAAGGTGAACATATTAAAAATATCTTACGCATTTTGATTATTATATAAGAATTGTTGCCTTAAAGCAATAAATTTCCTTACCCTCACTATGTTCGGCTAAGGATTTCACTAAACAAAAACTTATGGTGTTCAAATTCCGATAGATAAAATCATAAAGTGCTTACTCCACTCTAGCGATATTCTCAAAACGTGTGTATTCTTTAATAAAAGCTAATTTTAGAGAACCAACCGGGCCATTTCTCTGCTTCGCGATAATAACCTCGGCAATGCCCTGATTTTCCGAAGTAGGGTTATAATATTCTTCTCTCAATATTAACACAACCACATCCGCATCCTGCTCAATAGCTCCTGACTCCCTTAAATCCGATAGCTGCGGCCGATGGTCATTACGCGACTCTACCGCGCGTGATAGCTGGCTTATGGCCACAATCGGGACACGCAGTTCCCTCGCTAATGCCTTGAGGGACCGGGAGATCTCAGATATCTCTTGCTGACGGCTCTCCACTGAACTTGAACCGCGCATTAACTGCATATAGTCTAAAATAATAAGCTTTATATCCTGCTGGGCTTTGAGCCTGCGTGCCTTAGCGCGTAATTCCATAATTGATATCGACGGAGAATCATCTATGAATATAGGCGCCTCGGATAATTTTCCTGCCGCGGCAGTCAAGCGCGGCCAATCAGAAGTAGCAAGATAACCTGTGCGAACCTTTTGCGCGTCAACCCTAGCGTGAGCGCAAAGCATTCTCTGGGCAAGCTGCTCCTTAGACATCTCTAAGCTAAAAACAGCAGTAGGAATTTTCTCTACTATTCCCGCGTGCTCAACCATCCCTAGGGCGAAAGCACTCTTACCCATAGATGGCCTCCCGGCGACCACAATTAAATCAGAATCCTGCAGCCCTGCAGTCTTAATATCAAAATCTATATAACCCGTCGGGATTCCGGTAACATGAGCTTTCTTGCGATATAGAGTATCAATAGTTTCAATACTATTTGAAATAATTTCTTTAATATGCAGATAAGAACCCTGTGTCCTCCTCTCGCTTATCTCGAATATCAGCCTCTCGGCATTATCGACTACCTCATCAATATTTCCATCACTCTCATAACAAAGCGAAATAATCTTAGTGCCATTATTGATAAGAGTCCTTAATATGTTCTTTTCTCTTACTATATTCACATAATGGCCGATATTAGCGGCACTCGGCACGGCATTAGCCAAAGCGGTAAGATAACTTGCCCCGCCTACCGCGTCAATTACTCCGTCTCTTTTTAAGGCATCAGTTAAGGTAATCAAGTCTACAGCTTTATTTAAAGCGTAAAGGTCAGAGATAGCCTGAAAAATCTTCTGGTGGGAATCTTTATAGAAGGAATTCCTGTCTAATTTCTCAACTGCCGTAGCAATCGCCTCTTCATCCAGAAGCATAGAGCCCAAAACCGCCATTTCGGCATCAAGATTCTGAGGAGTAATTTTATCTACTGATAATTCATTAGGCATACTATTTTTTCACAATCCAAACTTTTAGCTTGCTCTCAACTTCTGGATGCAGTATAAGCGGTATTTCATAAATCCCTAAAACCTTAATGGGATTATCCAAAATTATACAACCTTTATCAATTTCAATACCTTCTTCTTTTAAAGCATTGCAGATATCAACTGCGACGATACTTCCATAAAGATTTTCATCTTCCTGCGCAAGCGCAGATATAGTTAAAGAAAGGCTGTCTAAACGCGATTTCAAATCATTGGCTAAACCTTTCCTCTTCTCAGATTCTAAAAATATCTTTTGTTTATCAGCCTCCAGCTTCTTTAAATTACCCGGGGTTACCACTGTCGCTAACC
>JBAZGV010000152.1:0-3127 GCA_041652675.1 Candidatus Omnitrophota bacterium | reverse complement strand
CTTTATTATTCCTCCTTCGATAAGGGAGTTACGTAAAAGAATTGAGAAGCGGTCTCTCGGCACCAGAGAGGAGGAGGTTTCAAGGCGTATTTGCCGTGCGGGAGCAGAGCTTAAGAATATATCAGAGTACGATTATTCTTTGAGAAATATAAATTTAATTCAAGCGGCAAAAAGGCTAAAAGGTATTATATTAAAAAAAGTTATTCATTAATAGCGAGGTGTGAGTTATGGGTTATGTTGACAGAGAAAAATTGTTGGATAAGAGCGAAGGGTCGATTTACAAGCTGGTAAATTTGGCAGCAAGAAGAGCCTTGGAAATCGCCGAAGGCCAGCCTAAGCTTGTTGATGTTAATGCTGCTTTGAAGCCTTCTACTATAGCCTTGTGTGAAATTGCCGCGGGCAAGATACAAGCTAAGAAGCTTAAAGGTAAGGAGTAAAATTGGCTAAAGGGAAGAATATTATTTTGGGAGTAAGCGCGAGCATCGCAATTTATAAATCTTGTGATATCGTCCGCCAAATCAAAGAAAAGCTTGGTTCTGTGACTGTAGTCATGACCAAGGAATCAGAAGAATTAATTAGGCCGATAGTTTTCCAGAGTATCTCCGGCAACAAGGTGTACCGTGGGCTTTTTGATTGTACGGATACCTGGGAAATAGAGCATATATCTTTAGCCAAAAAAGCGGATTTGATTTTGCTTGCGCCGGCAACAGCGAACATCATTGCTAAGATAGCCGCAGGAATTTGCGATGATTTATTGACTTGTATTGTTCTCGCCACCAAAGCCCCGGTTTTAATCGCTCCGGCAATGAACGAGAATATGTATAGAAATAAAATTACGCAGGATAATATTGTTAAACTTAAAAAGTTAGGCTATATTTTTATTAGCCCCCGGGAAGGCAAGCTCGCCTGCGGGGATCTTGGTATGGGGTGCTTGGCTGATATTGATACAATTATTAAAGAAGTAAAAGGTAATCTTCAATAAAATATGGCGTGGTAGCCAAGTGGTAAGGCAACGGTCTGCAAAACCGTTATTCACCGGTCCGAATCCGGTCCACGCCTTGGATAATGTTGGGCAAGTGGTGGAATGGCATACACGACAGACTTAAAATCTGTTGGCCGTAAGGTCGTGAGGGTCCGACTCCCTCCTTGCCCATTTTGTAAAATTTAGGTGTTCGGGCTCATAGCTCAGTTGGTTAGAGCGTTGCGTTGACATCGCAAAGGTCAGAGGTTCAAGTCCTCTTGGGCCCAATTGAATAGTTTAGTATAAAAAGCGAGGTTGCTATGGAGAGTAAGAAATTAGATTTAGGCCCAATACAAAAACTTATGGATGACCCGGCAGTCTCCGAGATTATGGTTAATGGGCCTAAAAAAGTTTTTGTAGAAAGAGATGGCAAAAAAATCTTAAGTGATGTTGTTTTTTCCGGCGAGGAAGAACTGGTTAAGGCTATAGGGAATTTTTTTAGCGCCGTAGGCAAGCGCGTAGGCAAGGATATCCATTATGGAGATGTTTGCCTTGAAGATGGCACGCGTGTAAATATGATTATGGCCCCGGTATCGCGTTTCGGGACAGCGGTAACCTTCAGGAAATTTTCTAAACAGATAGGCTCGCTCCAGGATTTGATTGCCAACGGCACCTTAACCCAGAAGGCAGCGGATTTTTTAGTTGCTTGTATTAAAGGTAAAATAAATATGATATTTTCTGGAGGGACAAGCACGGGTAAGACTACGCTCTTGCAGATGCTTTCTAATTACTTTGATCCCCAGGACAGAGTTGTCACCATTGAAGACGCCGCGGAATTAAGGTTCACCCAGGAGAACTATGTTTCTATGGAGACAAGAACGCCAGACGAAAACGGTAAAGGCGGGGTAACTCTGAAAGATTTAATTTCTAATTCCTTACGTATGGCTCCCGACCGTATTATTATCGGAGAGGTCCGGGGAGAAGAAGCAATAAATATGTTTCAGGCTATGGCTACGGGGCATTCCGGGACCATCGGAGTCGTGCATGGAAATTCCCCTAAGGATGTAGTAGCGCGCCTGGAGACCATGGTCTTAATGTCGGGGATGAATATTCCGCTCCTAGAATCAAGAAAATTAATTGCTTCAACTATTAATGTAATCGTGCATTTAGAGAGGGTACGCGATGGCAGCCGTAAGGTTACCTATATCACCGAAGTAAGGGGGTTGGATAATAATGAAATTCTGCTTAACGACTTATTTACTTTCCGTTTTGAAAAAATGGAAAATGATAAAGTGGTGGGCAGCCTTAAGTCAACAATAAAATATTATCCCTTATTTTTTCAACGTTTTCAGAAATTAAACCTGTTAGCTAATAATATATTTGTCAGTGATTAATTGAACCTGTATAAATAATGGACCTAGACACCTTAAGGCATTCTTGTTCACATATCATGGCTTACGCGGTTAAGGAGCTTTGGCCGGATGCCAAATTGGCCATAGGCCCATCCATAGAAGATGGGTTCTATTATGATTTCGATAAAAAAATTCCTTTTACTGACGACGACTTACTGAAGATTGAGAAAAAAATGCGTGAAATTATAGTTTCAGATGAAAAGTTTGTCCGAGAAGAAATTAGCCGTGGCGCGGCGATAAAATTATTTAAAGAGCTGAAAGAGGATTATAAAGTAGAGTTAATTAATGCTTTGGCTGATTCAAAAGTAACTATCTATAGAACTGGAAATAAATTTGTAGATCTATGCCGTGGCCCTCATATTGGATCTTCTTCGGAGATCAAGGCTTTTAAGCTTCTTTCTGTCGCCGGGGCGTACTGGCATGGCATAGAGACTAACCCGATGCTCCAAAGAATTTATGGCACTGCTTTTTTAAGCGGTAAAGAATTGGGCGCGCATTTAAAAAATCTGGAAGATGCCCGGTTGCGCGACCATCGTAAAATAGGCCCGGCCCTAGGGTTATTTGACATATACCATGAAGAAGCGGGAGCGGGGTTAGTTTTTTATTATCCTAAAGGTGCAATTTTGCGCAACCTGATTGAGGATTATGAAAAGAAAGAACATTTAAAGCGCGGGTACCAGATGGTAATTACCCCGCATATCATGCATTCTGGGCTTTGGAAGAAGAGCGGGCATTATGATTATTATAAAGATAG
>JBAZGV010000151.1:0-3131 GCA_041652675.1 Candidatus Omnitrophota bacterium | reverse complement strand
TTTGAATCCGGCCTTTCCAAACATCCTAAAAGTTGCTTCCTGCAGGCTCCCCTTAGGCAGCCCTAACTTTAATATTTTATTCTTTTTCATAAATCACCTTAATTTTATCCCTTTATTCAACACGGGGATTTATTATAGCGAGCCAATATTATTTTGTAAAGAGAAAGTTTAGGGCTTGCCCTTAAGAATCTCCCTGTCGTGTTTCTCGCTCAAGATCGATTTTTTCACGCCAATGATCTTTCGCATTTCGGCGGCAAAACAACTCGCGCCTCGGCTTCTGCCTCGGCGCTCAAACAGTTTTGCCGTCCCGTAATTGTCCCTCTTTCGAGGGACAGCGGGATTCCCTCAATGCTCAAGCTCCATTGGCTAAAATCGACATTCGCTCGAAATCACAACAGGGAGCTTCTTAGATATACTATTGTAATTTAACTGGTAATTTATCTTAAAATGCCTCTGACAAGCTTCGAACAAATGGAGCTTTTAGGCAAAGCAGCTCGAGTATTTTTGGGTATCCAGCACTAATTTTTAAAGTTAGTGCTGGACGGCGATGCTGTTTGAGCCCCGAGCACTAGAGTGCGAGGGGCGAGTTCAGCAGCCGCCAAAAATACGAGAGACCTTTGCCGTCCGCCAACGCTTTATGGCGGAAAAGCGACTTGAGCGAGAAGATTGGTAGAGGCATTTGATAAATAAACTATATATTATGATTGAAATGCCGAAAGTTTAGATTATAATACATTAGAACTTAATGGAGGAACGAATGCTTAAACTATTACGCAACAAGAAAACAGCGAAGAAAATCTGGATTGGCTTAGCGATAATTATTATGCCGGCTTTTGTTTTTTGGGGATTTGGCGGCGCGCCGCATGATAAAGACGAATCAAGGTATCTTGGCAGCATATCCGGAAAGAAAATAACACCCTTAGAATTTAACAGCTCATTGAGTGCCGTAAGGAATATGGATTATGCAATATGGAGAGAACCTGCGAGAAATAGAGAAAACCCTTAATCTGGAAGCTCAAGCCTGGCAGAGATTGGCTTTACTTGAGGCGGCGAAGAAATTTAAAATTAAGGCCACGGACCAAGAAGTGATAAAACAGATTGAGAACTATCCGTTTTTTATGCGGCAGGGCAAATTTGACAGTAAAACTTATAACGAACTATTGAGATATACCTTCCACATCCAAGCCCGCGCTTTCGAAGAACAGGCCCGCCAAAATATTATAATATACAAGCTTTACAATAAGGTTACTGACGGAATAACTGTGGATGATAAAGAAACTCGCGAAGGATACCTTAAAATTAAGTCAGCCATTGACCCAAAATTCAAGATTGACGAAAATAAATTCTTAAGCGAAAAGAAGGAATTTGAAATAATAATACTGGAGAAAAAGAAACAAGAACATTTCTCTGAATTTATAGCGGGATTATTAAAATAGGCTAAGTGTTTAGCTCTTAGCCTATTTTAATCGAATTCACCGGGCATGAATCTGCCACTTCCTGAAGATTACAGCTTGAGCAAACTTGAGATTTAACGTGCGCTACCCCATCCCCCTGAATCTCAAATACTTCCGGGCATGATTGTTCGCATAAACCGCAACCAACACAAGTGGAAACGTCTACAGTAACTTTACTCATTACACTCTCCTCTATCTCTCTAACAAATTCTCGAATATCTCTTCGTGATCAATCTCTTCCGATAATATATGCGTTACCACCTGATAAATAACATGCTCTTTACCAAAAGTCTTCTTAGCTAGCTTGCTGTAAACTTCTATTGCCTCTGCTTCAGCTTCGGAGACAATACGGATAATACGGTTGATATCGGCGGTATTCTTTGGAGGCAAGAGATACGGCGCATTCGCGTTCTTCTCTAAGTCCATCGGATTTGAAACAGGAACATCGCCCAATTTAGTAATTAAATCCGCCAACTCCCCCGCGTGCTCTAATTCATCTTTGGCTAACTTCTCTAACATCTCTTTAATATCTTCGTAGGCGCGGCCGGAAACTGTCTGGGCCATATACCAATAAAGATAAAATGCTAACCACTCGTCGGCATAAGCCTTATTCAGGTCTTTAACCAGATCCTTTAAGCTTATTTCCGTTATTGCCCTTGCCTGCTTTCCCATCTTGCACCTCCAAGTTTACCCTAAACCTGTGCCTCTACTTTCAATCCATACTTCTTAATATTATTATCCGCTATATCCTGGATCTTTTTAATCTCTTCAGGATTTTTAAGCAGATGTTTAAACCTACCCTGGGTCTTTAAATATTCCTCGACTGGTTTCGGAGTAATCTGACGCCGGGCAGAGATTATACCGTTTTCATATTCAATTAAAGGATAAAGCCCTGTCTCCACCGCGAGCTTAGCAACTTGCATAGTAAGATTAGTCTCGTGCCTCCACCCTAGAGGGCAAGGCACATGCACCTGTATATATTTCGGGCCCTTTATTAAAATAGCCTTTTTTACTTTTCTCTGTAAATCTAGAGGAAAACCAGCGGAGGCAATAGCTACATAAGGAATTCCATGAGCGTTAACAATCTCGGGGATAGGTTTCTTGGGCCTTAGGTTGCCAATAGATTCTTTCCCTACGGGACTAGTTGTGGTATTGGTATCAAAAGGAGTAAGCCCGCTACGTTGAATCCCGGTATTCATATAAGCTTCATTATCATAACAGATATAGAGGATATTGTGGCCACGCTCAAGCATCCCGGATAATGCCTGAAGGCCAATATCTGCGCTACTTCCGTCGCCGCCCTGGGCGATAATATTAATTGAATCCGCCTTACCAAGATATTTAACCGCGGATTCGACACCCGAAGCAACCGCGGCAGCATTTTCAAATAAAGAATGTATCCAAGGTATGCCCCAACTTGACTCGGGATATTTGGTAGAAAAGACTTCCAAACAACCGGTATTATTAACCACTATTGTATTCGGCCCGGCAGCATCAATAACTAACCGCGCTGCCATAGACTGGCCGCAACCCGCGCAAGCAGTATGCCCTGAATTAAATAAAGTCTTACTCATAACTCTCCTTCAAAAGCTCGGGCTTTAAATCAATGAATTCGCCTTGTTTTTCCTTACCGGTCATCAGGCGGAAGATTTCTTTTATAGAGTCTTTGGTAATGTC
>JBAZGV010000150.1:0-3149 GCA_041652675.1 Candidatus Omnitrophota bacterium | reverse complement strand
GGTAAGGTTAAAGTTAACGAAGAAGTTGAGTTAGTTGGTTTAAGGCCGGAAGTAAAGAGGACTGTAGTTACCGGAATTGAAATGTTTAGAAAGCTTCTTGATGAAGGACATGCCGGAGATAACGTCGGACTTTTGTTAAGAGGTGTTGAAAGAAAAGATATTGAGCGTGGTATGGTTATCGCAGCGCCTAAATCAATTACGCCGCATACCAAATTCAAGGCTCAAATCTATATTTTAACCAAAGAAGAAGGCGGAAGACATACTCCGTTTTTTAAGGGTTATCGTCCGCAATTTTATTTCCGTACTACCGATGTTACTGGAAACGTTGAGATGCCTGCGGGCGTGGAGATGGTTATGCCCGGAGATAACGTGAGTTTAAGTGTTGAATTAATCATACCGATCGCCATGGAAAAGGAATCGCGCTTTGCTATTCGTGAAGGTGGACATACAGTAGGCGCTGGCGTTGTTACCGAGGTTATTGCTTAAAAATATGCCAAACGAGCAGAAGATACGCATAAAGCTAAAGGCCTATGATCACCGTTTACTCGATCAGGCTGTGTTAGAGATTGTTGAGACGGTTAAGCGGACCGGTGCGAAAATCGCCGGGCCGGTACCTCTGCCTAAGAAACGAGAGATATATACTGTTTTGCGTTCTCCGGTTATTGATAAAAAATCACGCGAGCAGTTTGAGTTGTCTACGCATAAAAGGCTTATCGATATATTTGAGCCAACAGCGAAAACGATTGATTCGCTCAGAAAATTGAATCTTCCTGCAGGGGTAGATGTAGAAATTAAATAATATGATTGGAATATTAGGCAAAAAGATAGGAATGACCCAGTTTTTCACTGAAGACGGCTCTATGGTTAGTGTTACAGCTGTCGAAGCGGGCCCTTGTCCGGTTTTAGCGGTAAAGGATAAGAGTTTGCAGCTTGGTTTTGATCAGGTTGAAGAGAAACGGCTCAAGAAGCCCATTTCGGGTTATTTTAAGAAATTAAATTTACCATGCCGTAAGTTTATTAGGGAAGTTTCCAAGGATCCCCTAAAGGAATATAAGGTTGGGGAAGAGCTTAAGGTAGATATTTTTACTCCCGGAGATTTTGTGGATGTTACGGGAGTATCAATAGGCAAAGGTTTCCAAGGTGGTATGAAGCGTTGGCATTGGAAGGGTGGACCGGCTTCGCATGGCCATACTTCACATCGCCGCGTAGGTTCAATAGGTTCAACCACAACGCCCGGAAGAGTCTTTAAGGGCCACCATATGCCTGGGCATATGGGGGCGGAGAGAGTTACTACTCAAAATCTTAAAATTATTAAAACTGACATTGAAAACAATATTATTCTTATCAAGGGCTCAATTCCCGGTTGTAAAAATGGGTATGTTATTATAAAAAAGGCTAAGAAAAAAGTAGCTAAGGCCAATAAGCCTAATAATCAAATAGTAAAGAAAGCTAAGAAATAACTATGGAAGCGATTACCTTACCTATATATAGCGCAGAAGGCAAGGAAGTAGATAGTGTTAAGTTAAATCACTCTGTTTTTGACGGGGTAATTAATGAAGCTGCTATCTATCAGGCAATTAATGCCTATCGTGCCAACCAGAGAAAAGGTTTAGCTGCGACTAAGACTAGAGGTGAGGTTTCCGGAGGCGGCAAAAAGCCATGGAAACAAAAAGGTACTGGACGCGCTCGCGTTGGTTCAACACGGTCACCTTTATGGCGGCATGGCGGCGTTGTTTTTGGGCCGCATCCAAGGGATTTTTCTTATGTTATTCCTTCAAAGATCAGAGTATTAGCGTTAAAGTCGAGCCTTAATGCCAAGGTTAAAGATAGCAATTTAATTGTCTTAGATGATTTTAAAATGGATAAGCCTAAGGTTAAAGACGCTCTAAAGGTTTTCTCTAATTTAAAATTAAATAATAAAAAGCCTGATAATAAACTGAAGGTTCTTTTATTAGTGGATAAGGTAAGCAATGTTCTAAGGCTGGCTTTAAGAAATATAGATTTCCTGGAGTTTAACATAGCCCAGGATACCAATGTTTATGAGGTAATGACAAATAAAAAAGTAGTAATTACTAAAGACGGTTTAACTCAGCTCACTAATAGATTAAAAAAATGAATTACGCGCAAGATATAATTAAGGCTCTTATCCGTACAGAGAAATCAACTTCTGCTGAACCAAAAGGAAAGTATCTTTTTTTGGTTAATCTTGATGCGAATAAAATTCAGATTAAACGTGCGGTAGAGGCTGTTTATAAGGTAAAAGTAAATGATGTAAATACTTTTATTTCTGCGGGAAAATTAAAAAGAGTACGTTATCATTTAGGTAGAACTTCGGAACTTAAGAAGGCAATCGTGACTTTAAAAAAAGGCCAAAAGATAGAGGTAGCTTAATACTATGGGCTTAAAATATTTTAAACCTACGACACCATCACGGCGGCATATGACTGGCCCGGATTTTAAGGAGATTACTAAACATACTCCGGAGAAAGCACTTTTGTTGCCTTTAAAGAAGTCCGGAGGCAGAAATTCTTATGGTAGGATTACTTCCAGGCATCGCGGAGGTGGGCACAAGAGAATGCTAAGGATTATTGATTTTAAGCGCGATCTCTTCGAGGTTTCAGGCAAGGTTATTGCTATTGAGTATGATCCTAATCGTTCTTCAAGGATAGCCTTAATTGAGTATCCTAATAAAGAAAGAAGATATATATTAGCACCTGTAGGTTTAATCGTTGGGCAAACAGTTGTTTCTTCTAATGAAAAAGATGTAGAGATTACTACGGGTAATTGTCTCCTATTAAAGCATATTCCTTCTGGTACTATGATACATAATATTGAGTTGAGCAGGGGACATGGTGGGCAGATTGTGCGTTCTGCAGGTTCAAGTGCTCAGGTTATGGCTAAGGAGGGAGAGTTAGCGCATATTAAACTTCCTTCTGGGGAAGTCAGGTTAATTAGCGTTGAGTGCCATGCTACTATCGGCCAGGTGGGAAATGTGGATCATGGAGCGCTTTATTTAGGTAAGGCAGGCAGAAATAGATGGCTTGGCGTTAAGCCGCAGTCCAGAGGCGTAGTAATGAATCCAGTTGACCATCCTCATGGCGGCGGTGAAGGTAAATGTCCGCAGGGTAATCCTCATCCCGTAACTCCAT
>JBAZGV010000149.1:0-3172 GCA_041652675.1 Candidatus Omnitrophota bacterium | reverse complement strand
TTATTTTTTTAGCTAAATCCGGGCCGACGAATATAGAACCCATTGACAATACATTACTGTCATTATGCATACGGGATAACTTGGCCGCTCTTACGTTATAACATAAAGCCGCGCGCACTCCGGGCAGCCTATTGGCAACGATAGAATTGCCTATTCCACTTTTACAGACGAGAATCCCTTTTTTAAATTTTCCTTTGGATATCTTATCGGCAAGAGCATAAGCGAATTCAGGATAATCACAGCGCTCTCCGTTAAAAGGCCCTAAATCTTTTACCTTAAGCCCTTTTTTATTAAGAAATGGGATTAATTTTTCTTTTAAGGCAAAACCTCCGTGATCAGAAGAAATAAGTATTGTCGTCATATTAAATTACTCACCCTTTCTACGGCTTCCTTAATGGAAGCGAGTGTTTTCTCATAAAAATCCAAAGACCTGCCGATAGGATCAGGAACATCTAAATGGCTATCATTCATTTTAGCAAATTCTTTTAATAAAAACACCCTATTTTTGACGTCAGGGGCAAGATGCAAAACCGCTTCTTCATGCATCTTCTCCATAACCAGAATAAGATCAGATTTCCTGGCCATTTCCTTAGTAACTTTCCGCGATAGATGCCCGGAGGCATCTATTTTTTCTTTAGCTAATACGTCCCTTGTCCCTTGCGAAGCGCCAAGGCCAGCGAGCATCATTATACCGGCAGACAAAACTTCCACGTCATCTCTCCCCTTATCCTTCATTATCTTCTTTAATAACGCTTCCGCCATAACCGAACGGCAAGAATTACCGGTACATATAAAAAGTATATTCTTTTTAGAAATAGCGGCTTCGATCTCTTCTTTTTTTATCGCCCCTGTCCTAATAATGACGGGTTGATCAATTCTTAGGTCAACGATTGAAGATTCCAGCCCCAGTTTTGCCGGGCCCGCATCAATAGCAAAATCAACTAAACCGTCTAAATCTTTTATCGCCTCTTCAAAATCTATTGGCGCGGGATTACCAGAGAGGTTTGCCGAAGGGCAAACTATCGGATCATGCGCTTCAGCAATAATTCTTAAGGCAATCTCATTATCCGGCATACGCAGGCCCACGCTGCCGCCCTCGATGGCTTTAAGAATAAGGGTCAACGGCCCGGGCCAGAATTTATCCATAAGTTTATACGCGCTAATCGGAATATTCCCGGCAAAATCTTCAACCTTTTCTTTTTTAGCAATATGTATCGAAAGCGGTTTATCCTTAGGCCTCTTTTTAATCTCATAAAGCCTATCCACGGCTTTTTGATTGAGCATATTCGCAGCAATACCATAGACTGTTTCCGTAGGAATAATCACCAAACCGCCTGATTTCAGTATACGCGCGGCCTCGCGGATATAATCATCTTTAATCTGCTTAGGGTTAATTCTAACTATTTTCGCCTGGTTCATAACTTTATTCTGGTATTCTTTATTTTGACGCGCATGGATTTCTTATAGGCTGAAAGCTTCTTGGCTATTTTTTTGTCGGTTATCCCTAATATCTCTGCAGCAAAGAGCCCCGCGTTTTTTGCGCCTGCCTTACCTATGGCCATAGAAGCTACCGGTATCCCTGCGGGCATCTGCACAGTTGATAAAAGAGAATCCAATCCTTTTAAATTTTTTGTTTCCATCGGGATTCCGATAACCGGCAGTATCGTATGCGATGCTATAACTCCTGCTAAGGCAGCAGACATCCCTGCCGCGGCGATGAATACTTTAACGCCTTTTTGCGGAGCTGATTCAACATATTGCACTAACTCTTTAGGCGTCCTGTGCGCGGATAAAACCTTAATCTCAAAAATAATCTTAAAATCTCTTAATACATGGATCACTTCATTTACCGTTCCTAAATCCGACGCACTACCCATAATTATACTGACCTTATTCATGCTTACCTCCTAGCTTTATATCCTATATCTTTTCGATAATGCATCCCTTCAAAACTTATTTTTTCAACCGCTTGATAAGTATTATCTATCGCGGCTTTAATGGTCTCGCCTAAACCGGTTACCCCCAATACCCTTCCGCCGTTAGTTAGATACTCTACTTCCTGCCTCTGCCCCACGTCATTTATCACCCGGAACTTAGTGCCAGAGTGGAAAATATTTATATCTTTCATCTTTTCCGTATCTTCTAATCCTACAATTACTTTATCTTTCTCATAATTGCCCGGATAACCTCCTGAAGCGCAAACCACACAAACAGAGGCGCGGGGATCCCAATCTAAGGCCCCCACGCGAGAAAGTTTCCCTTCCGAAATAGCAAGCATCACTTCAACTAAATCCGATTTAAGGCGAGGTAAAATCGACTGCGTCTCCGGATCCCCAAAACGCGCATTAAATTCTAATGTTTTCGGGCCGTCTTTAGTAATCATAATCCCCGCGTATAAAACACCCTTATATTCTATCCCCTCTTTGGCTAAACCATCTATTGTCCGATAAATTACTTTTTCTAAGATTTCTTTAAATAATTCTTTGGTAACTATTGGCGCCGGAGAATACGCGCCCATGCCGCCGGTATTTTTTCCTTGATCATTGTCAAAGGCGCGCTTGTGATCTTGGGCTGAAGCAAGCGGGAGAACGGTTTTGGAATCAGTAAAAACTAAAATTGAAGCCTCTTCGCCCTGAAGGCACTCTTCAACAATAATTCTTTTGCCAGCCTCGCCGAAAATTTTATCCTTTAAGATTGACTCTGCCGCAGCTATTGCCTCTTCAATGGTTTTGGCGACAACTACACCTTTTCCCGCGGCAAGCCCGTCAGCTTTTATTACACAAGGAGCGCCGATTTTATTAATGTAGTTTTTTGCTTCATCAAGATCATCGAAAACCTTAAAATCAGCTGTCGGCACATTGTATTTTGCCATCAGCTCCTTAGAGAATATTTTACTCCCTTCCATACGGGCGGCAGATTTATTCGGGCCGAATATCTTTAAATTATATTTTAAGAATTCATCCACTATGCCTAAAGCTAAAGGAACCTCCGGGCCAACAACAGTTAAATCTATCTTCTCTCTTCTGGCAAAATCCAGAAGGCGCAAAATATCTTCCGCTTTTATATCCACGCACTCCGCTATCTTAGCAATACCGGCATTCCCCGGCGCGCAAAAGATCTTATCAACTAATTTTGACTGCGCGATTTTCCAAACCAACGCGTGCTCTCTGCC
>JBAZGV010000148.1:0-3190 GCA_041652675.1 Candidatus Omnitrophota bacterium | reverse complement strand
ACAGAAAATGCTAGTAGAACTTAAAACTAAGATAGACGCGGAAGGCATCAGCGCGCTGATAGAATTTATAAGAGGATATGATATAAGGAGCAGGCTGGCAAGCATGGATTATGTGTGGCAGGAGTTTTATACCAAGATGCAGGATTATAAAACAATGATACAAAAGACAGGATGGGAAGAAAAGTCTGCCCAGTATGACGCGTTCATGCATTACGCGGCCAGTATCTCGGATGAAATCGCTAAAGTGTGCGGAGCAAGAAAGTTTTCCGAAGAAAAGAATTTGTTAAATAAAGCATTAAAAGCGGTTTCTGATTATTTTGGCATAATCTGGACTCCAAAGCTCAAGAGGAACGTTTCCATAGCGCTGGGCATAGTTCCCGCAGCTCTTGTCTTATTGTTAGGACAGCCTTTATGGTTATTGATACCGGCAGTGATCTTTTCTATTACGCTGGTTATGTCTATAAATAAGTCCAACGTGAAAATTGCCATGGCTGGTATCAGCGCGTCAGGTATATTCATGGTGTTCAAGATGCTCGGAGGGTTATTGAATATAGATAAGATTATGCAGTTGTCCACAAAGGCAACTGAATTATTCTCGGATAATCCTGTACTGCTGGCAATTGTCGGGGTTGTAGCAGTGAGCGCGATTATTATAAGCATTTCTCTAAGCCCTTATCTTAAGAAAATAGAGGCAGATAAGAGTTCTCATCAGGCAAACGCGTTATTTGTATTAGATTATAAGGTTAAAGGATTATGGAAGCTATTAACCAAACATTGGGTACAGCAGTTGTTTGGGCTCACGAATAAACTTCTTCCTATGCTTGCGGGAGTGGGTATTACTACGATGGCAGGAACAGGAATATTAAAATTAGCCGGTTTGCCCATGACAGAGTCATTGGGAATTGCTCTGCTTGGCGCAGTAGCATTGGCCAGTGTATTAGGCCTCGCAACAAGGCTTATAACTATAAGACTTAATAGAGAGATCCTGGAAACAGCGCCTCCCTTAGTAATGAAACAGCATCAGCGTTTCTTCCAGGGATTTATCAAGGGTTTTATAGGTATCGCGGGTTTAGCGTTAATTATTCAATTTACAGGGATACCTGTTATGGTTTCCGCTTTATTAGTTGCCGGCGTAGCAGGCATCATAGGAATAGGAACACGCATATCTTCAAAAGCAGATACTAAAATGGCTGATAAGGGTATGGAGAGATGGGGCATGGCAGCTTCAGCAGTTGGTTTCGGGATTGTAATGACTTTGATTTCACTGGTCCCTGCAATAGCTGATTCTATGTGGGCGGTAGGGTTTATATCGGCAATACTTTTTGGCGCGAGCGGAGTTACGCAGGTTATAGCCAACAAGATACTTACTAAGAAGAACATATTAGTACAGGCATATATCTTTGGAGAAAAAGACAAGGCTAAAACAGGATTTAAATTCATATTCAGGCAGATGCTTTTTAATCCTGTCGCGTTTGGCCAGGCAATTATCGGGTTGATAGGAGTTCCTTCGGCGCTTTTCATGGGTATTAAAGTTGTGGGAGGCGCGATAGTCGGCCTGGCTATTTTAAAAGGAATTATCTTTATAGCCGCAGCTGCCGGAGCAGTTTTTGTTATCTCCGTAATTATCAGAGTTATTTCAAAATCAATAGCTGACTCAAAGGCAAATTCAGCGCTCGATAAATTGAAGAAGACCGGCAGATGGAATTCTATAGACGTTAATGTGATGCAAGATATCCTGGAAAAAGGATTAAGAAAAGAAGACATAAAAGCGCTTGCTAAAGAAAATGACGCGCCGAACGCGGTAATGCTGGGTATATTAAAATTTATAAATTCTTCAAGAGCTCCTGACACGAAATTCGGGAAATATTTACCAAGAGATGTAAAATTTATAATACAAGAAGCATTATTAGAACTCCAGTATAATGGAGTTCTAATTGAAAGCGACAGAAAAGATATTGAGGCAGTTCTTTTCTCTATCTTTACAAATTCCAACCTGACAGCTACTTTGCCTGACCGCATAAAACACTTTTTCAAAGATCCTGAAAAATTATTAGAACTTTCCTCAATGGCTACTTCGCTTAGCATGGCTGTGCCTGCTACTATACTGACAGCTCATAAACAGCAGATGCGGATTTCAGCGACGCAGGAGATTTTCAGTAAAATGGAAATGGATGATGAAAGATTAAAGGAAGCTTCTGATTTAATATTTAAGCCGGCGAAGACAGAGGAAAAAGAAACAGCGGGCCCTGCAAAAGAAAAAATAAGCGGTTTTATGGCAAACTTCTTGTCCAGCCGCATCAGAAAAGGCATAGACACAGTTCTTACAGCGGTATCATTACTTAACGAGGCGCCAGCAACTCTTATAGCGCAGACTAAGGATAGAAAAGAGGATATTCAGTCAGAGCAGTTAACAGAAAATACCGTGGTTCCGGGCAATGTTGAGATTGCAGGCGCAGGTGCAGGCGCGCCTCCTCCTATAGCGGCGCAACAAATGCTGTGGAAGACGCAAGAAGCTATCGGGTTTTTGGGTAATTTAAAACAAACACTTGATTTAGGCCGCAGTCAGAATAAGGCATTAGACCTGAATGATATAGAAGTCCCGAGCATGCTTTCTGACGCAGTGGAGGATAAAGCCAAGCTTATAGATCTATTGAAAATTATCAACGAAGAAAAAGCCCAAGGCTGGGATTTCAGATTAGAGGCGCTTTTGGTCATGCGTAAGGCTAAAGACGCGGATGCTCTCATGTCAAACCTCAAGGCTATATCTAAGGAAGCCTTGCCGGAAGCTGATATTGCCAGGAGCTTATTGGAAAGCATGGAAATCCAGGTTCCGGAAAGAGCAGAGCCTGTAATGTCTCCGCGATTATCAAGGACATTTGGCGAAGAAGCCTCTCAATTAATAAGCTGGGTGAACCATAATAGTATTTATCATAATCTTCCTCTAAGCTTCGAGGTACTTTCCGACAAAGTTTGGACCATGACAGAGAATGTTGACCAGAATATGATATTAAAACAAGGCCAGGTTATTTATGACGCTGCTCTTGGTCAGATACTCTGGGCGCATACAGGAGATTTCGCTCGCGCTGATGAGCAAACAAATATGTTATGGAGAGGGTCTTTAGGTGATTTTCAGGATTTAAGGGCATGGAACGACGGAAGCCGTTATCATCCTTTTATCTATAATCCTGAT
>JBAZGV010000147.1:661-3196 GCA_041652675.1 Candidatus Omnitrophota bacterium | reverse complement strand
AAAGGATAATGCTCCTTTCTGACTCAGAGGACGTTGCGGGTTCGAATCCCGCCGAGGGGGTATCGATGAGGCATGGTTAGGTCAGAAAGGCTAGCCATGTCTCTGTTTTTCTTGACATGTATTATTTGGTAGTATATACTTGTATTGTCAGAAAGGACATTTGTGCTACGAGGAAGAGGCGTCGGAAACGGCGCCTCTTTTGTTTGTGTGGCCTTTGTGGGGACTGTTAAATAATTAGGGACGCATCCCGCTTTTTGGGATGTGTCCCTAATTATTGTTTTTCCCTCTAACGTTTGCTGCGGGCTCTGTTTTCGCACGAAGTTTTTTGCCGCGCGCTACGGTTTACGCCTCGCTCCCGCGCCGACTTACGCAAAAGTGATGGCGCTCCGCTCGGCGTAAAGCCTTGCGCGCTTTTGCCAAAAAACTTCTAATTGTGCTCAAACAGAGCCCTCCGCAAACTAAGATATCCTAAAATCGACACTCGCTCGAAAACTGGCAGGGGCATTACTGCACTGGCGGGGGTGTATTCGCTCCAAGGCTGGCAGAGGCATTTTTGAGGCTAAATATTCGTTGAATAACTTTTTAGGAAAGATATAATTAAATAAACCTTTTGTATTTGATTAATAACCCATGAAAAAGAATAGAGATTTATTAGGGTATCTTTGCAAAGACTTTATTTGGGAAATGAATATTTTTCAATATTATTTTGATGTAGCTATTGCTAAAGAGAAGCAGCTTGAGGTCGAAGTTGATAACGAGCGATTAAACCTCATTAATAGGCTCAGCATTAATTATGATGACGATGATGATTGTGAGCATTGCGATGGGGATGTTGTAGCAGAGAAAAAGAAAGATGTTTGGCTTAAAGCAGTAGAAAATGTCATTGGAAATGAAGCGTATCCTCCTTATGTTCACGTTCCATTCATTGTTGGTGGGTTCTGCACCATTATGTTTCATTCCTTCGAAAGATTATTAGAGAGCATTTTTATTAAATATCTTAAGAAAGACATAAAGAAACTGTTTAATAGCCGAATAAATAAGAAAAGATTAACAAAATTTCTAAAAAGAAAGAACAAGCCTGACTATTTAAGTGAATGGAAAGAAATCTGCCCCAGTATAACAAAATCTCCTTGTTTCAGCAAATTGGAAGAATTAAATCTTGTTTGCAATGTTTTTAAACACGGAAGGGGTGATTCATATAATAAGCTGAAACTTATTCGACCAGGTTTATTTAGATTCCACAAGCAGGAAGTTGGCTACTTGTGTCCATCTAAAGGCTGGGATTTAATTTTGACTGAGAACGATTTCAAGCAATACTTTATTGCGATTAAATTATTTTTAAAGGAGCTGCAGGGATATAATGTTTAATCGAAATTATGGCTGTTTTCTTGTTGTTCATTTTAGATAATAAGTTCTGCGGTAAGTGTCTCTATATTAACGGCGTCTGGGCGGGGAAAAGCGCCGGGCGCCGTTTATTATTTGGAATACATTTCTTTAAAAGTATAATGTGTTAAGAAGAAGCGCTATCTATCCAGCTTATGATAAAAGATATAAAAGTAAGAAATTTAGATGAAATAAGACTTCAAATAGAAAAAATAAGACAGATAGATCTTAAGGTGGTTGATTTTTTAGATATTTACAAGGAAGTTAATGTCTTGTTAAATGGGTATACTATTGTGCAATTTCCAGGATATCAATTTATTATTTATCGAGCAAGAATTAATGAAAGTAGGAAATTGTTTAAAGCCGCGAGTGATTTATGGGCACCTAAATCAAAGGAAATGTCTGAGAATAGATTCGGCCGAGCTAACAAGCCCCAAGATCCTGTTTTTTATTGCAGTAATAATGAAGAAATAGCAGTCTCTGAGCTGCCGATTAAAGTAGGTGATTGGATAACAATTATGCGATGCTGTAGTAGGGGCGATTTATTTGCCATGAAGAGCGTTGGTTTGGGTTTTAAAGACGAAGTGGTGCTGAAGTCTAAAGACGGTACTAATTCTTTAAAATGGGGAGATTATAAGGAAGAGAAGATACGCAAGCTATATATAAAGCATCATGGCAATGATACAATTGCTCAGGAGTGTTTATTGAAGAATAAGTTGATAGACGAATTCTTAAACCTAGAGTTTCGTAAAGAGATTCATTCAAATGAATATAACTATGAATATAAAATTACCGCTGCTATTGCTAGTTTATATTTAGATTCCAATCCTTTATCATCCGTAAGAATGGATGCAATCAGTTATCCAAGTATACGCGATGATCAATCGGCTGGGCCGAATTGGGCATTTACGATAGAAGCTGCGAGCAAATTTTATAAATGTGATTCTTTTGAGACAGTAGAGATTGGTAAAATTGAAAAGAATGGCAAATCTACAAACTATTATGGCAATGTTAGATTTAAATCGGATCAAATAAGTTCTTCAGGTGATATAATTTGGGATAAATTTAAATAAGTCAAACAGTAAAGACCACTTCCTTGTGACTCCCTTTGATGCAATTAGTTCTGTAGGAAGTGTCCCCTTATGAGGCGTT
>JBAZGV010000147.1:0-651 GCA_041652675.1 Candidatus Omnitrophota bacterium | reverse complement strand
TTTTTGTTGATAAGCCTTTCAAGGTCGAAATTTGCGACCTTGAACTGGTTGCAAATTGCAACCAGTTCTAAGAAAAATCCTGTTAGATTTCTCCACCTCCTGCGTCTATTAGAGCAAAGGAGGCCATATGGCAAACGGGATAAATGTTGAGGTTATTGCTACAAAGATCTTATTGATTAGAGGTAAAAAAGTGATGCTAGATAAGGATTTGGCGAAGCTTTATGGGGTAGGAACCAAAAGATTGAATGAGCAGGTTAGAAGGAATAAGGCGCGGTTTCCGGAAGATTTTATGTTTCAGCTTACAGAAGAAGAAACTGATTCTTTGAGGTCGCAAAATGCGACCTCAAATAGAGGCGGCAGAAGATATAAGCCTTACGTCTTTACCCAAGAAGGCGTAGCTATGCTTTCCGGGGTATTAAATAGCGTTCGAGCGATCAAGGTCAATATTCAGATTATGCGCGCATTTATCAAGTTAAAAGAATATATCTTCGCGCATAAAGAGTTATCCTATAAGTTGCGAGAACTGGAAGAAAAAATAGGCAAG
This sequence comes from Candidatus Omnitrophota bacterium, assembly GCA_041652675.1. Classification (GTDB taxonomy): domain Bacteria; phylum Omnitrophota; class Gorgyraeia; order Gygaellales; family Profunditerraquicolaceae; genus Sherwoodlollariibacterium. The sequence goes on along the minus strand of JBAZGV010000147.1, from coordinate 107 downwards.
CATGATGCGGATATTAAGGTAATTTTTGAGACTTTAAGGCAGCTTTTATCGCCGCCAGTAAAGAAACGAAGACTAATCGGTTTTCACCCTTGACTCTTTACTCCTAA
>JBAZGV010000146.1:0-3219 GCA_041652675.1 Candidatus Omnitrophota bacterium | reverse complement strand
TAAAAATCGATACGGGGATGGGCAGGATTGGCGTTCAACATTATGACGCTTATAATTTGATAACTAAAATAAATAAATTAAAGTATTTGAATGTTGAGGGGGTTTTTACGCATTTTGCCTTCGCTGATTTGAATAAAGAGTTTACGTTTTATCAGATAGATTTATTTGACCGGCTGATAAAAAGATTAAATCAAAACGGAATTAAAGTCCCTTTAGTCCACGCGGCTAATAGTATGGGGATGCTTGATTATAAAAACAGCCATTTTAATATGGTCAGGCCAGGGCTGATAATTTACGGATTATACCCTAAAGATAATTTGAAGATAAAGCTAAAACCTGTTTTAAGCCTCAAGACGAGAGTCGTTTTTATCAAAAATGTCTCACGGGGGATCGGCATAAGCTATGGGCATGACTATATAACCGAGAAAGCTACCAGAATTGCTACTCTCCCCATTGGTTATGGCGACGGGTATCCCCGTAATTTATCCAATAAAGCGGAAGTCATAATTGGCGAAAGGCGTTTTAAGATGTGCGGTAAGATTTGCATGGATCAAATTATGGTCGATCTTCGGGGCGCTAAGCCAAAGGTTGGAGATGAAGTTGTTTTAATTGGCACACAGGGGAAAGAAAAGATCACTGCTGGAGAATTGGCTTTAAAATCAGGAACCATCCCCTACGAGATTGTCTGTGGTTTAGGCAGCCGTATCCCCAGAGTATATAAATCCTAAGAGAGGTTATTAATAAAGTAAAGGCTGAAGCTTAAGGCGATAATGTGGCTTAAGGAAGCTGTTAATAATGGCGGTATGATACCTCCGCGGCCTACGGCGATGCAGATGGCATCGAGTATGTAGTATAAAAATCCCAGCATAATTGAGATCCCGATGGATGAGAGGCCGGTAGCCCTCTTGTGCATCATTAAAGAAAAGGGTATCCCGAGCAATATAATTATCAGGCTTGTAAAAGGAGAAGTAAATTTTTGGTAGAGGTCTATCTTTAAGTTTCTTATTACATTAGTGGCTCCGCTTTTGGAGAGTTTCCAAATGTAGGAATCCAACTGGGATATGGTCATTGATTCCGGGCGTTGTCTTTGCGCGAGAAAATCCTTCGGCCCTTCAGGGATTGTCATAATTTCTTCTTCCATATAAATCGGCTCATCAATGATTTGCCCGTTATCGTCAAAATTATAGGTAATTGAGTTATAAAACTTCCAGAGCCTCTCTTCATACACGCCTTTGCTGGCAACGATTTTCCTGATAAGGTTTTGTTTCTCGTCATGCTCAAGTATAGTTATACCCTCTAGAGTGTTGGTGGCGGGGTAAAATTTATTAATAAAGAAGAGCCTGTTTTTTAGGCCGTACATGGAAAGATAATTTATAATCTCATGTTTTCTATCTTTTTTATCCGTTATTCCTTCTTCAATCTGGATCTTTATCTTTTGAGTTATGCTCGCAGATTGAGGTATGACCCGGTCATTAACCCAGAATACGAGCAGGCTGATAACCGCCCCGAATATCAGGACTGTTTTCGTGATATAAAATATGCTTAATCCCGAGGCGCGCATGGCGATAATTTCGTTATTGTGGTTTAGCTTACTAAAGGTGTAAATCGTGCTCAATAAGCAGGCAAATGGGGCTATCTGGGCAAACATTATCGGTAAATACCAGAGATAATATTGAACTACTATTATATAATTCGCTTTTTGTTTTAATATATCTTCTAAGTGGGAGAGTAGGTCTATAACAACATAGAGGAAGAGGAATAGGAAAATACAGGATAGGAATATTTTTACTACAGATCTAAATATATAACGGTCTAAGATACGCATAATTTAAAAGTTAGAGCTGTCCCTATAGTTCCGAAGATTATATTAGGAATCCACATAGCCAGCGCAGGATTAATATGGCCCTGTATGCCTAATGCTTCGCACGCGATAAATAAAGGATAATATATTACGATAATAAGCATGGCTATTCCGATATTAATTGATTTTTCCCTGCGCCGGGTAATAATCGCCAGGGGTATGCCCATAAGAACAAATATAAGGCAGGAGAAGGCCAGGGTTAATTTCTCGTTAATTTCAACTATTAATGGAGCGGGGTCTATATTTTCTTTCTTTAGATCGGCAATCCCTTTCCTTAATTCCTTTATAGTCATCTCTTTATATTTCTTTTCTATTTTACCTTTTCCTCTCATATCGGCGATGTTTAAGTTCATGAAATATGTTTTAAAATTAAGTTTATAAAAGTTAAGAGGGTTGTTCGGGTCTGGTTCATCAGATGTCCCGTCAATTAGTTTTAATTTTACGGCATTTGTCTCGGGCATAACTATAAATTCGCCGCTCTTGGCTACGATTGTGCGCGTAGGCTTGTTATTGCCCTGCGGTTCATATATGCGTACATTCATCAGCCGGTTTCTTTTGGAGTCAATTTTATAAATGAATAAAACATACTTCTGGAAGGAATTAATAAAAACTCCCTCTTCAAAAGCAGCAGTTGGGTTCTTAACTCCTACTTCAATTAGGGTTTTTCTATAGGCATAGTGCGCGTAGGATGCAGCCCGGTCATTGAAAACTAATAAGCTTAAACTTAAAATTAAGCCTAGTATTATTATCGGCAGTATCAGCCTAAGGATACTTATTCCGCTCGCTCTTATCGCGATGATCTCATTATCACTTGAAAGCCTTCCGAAAGACATAAGCACGGCTACTAGTATTGAAATAGGCAGGGCATAGGTAACGATATATGGAGTCAAAAGCACGAAAATTTTTATCACACTTAATAAATCAACTCCTTTATTAATAACTAAATCGGCGATTTTTTTTAAGTTTCCCACTATAATCATGATGAAGCTCAATACGCCTAGAGTTAGAAAAAACGGGCCCATAAATTCTTTTAATAAATAGTTCCTAAGTATTTTCATATTTAATTAGCCAGAGTTAATACGAATACAGCTCGCGCCCCGGCATTTTTTAAGGTTAGGGCCGCCTCAGAAGAAGTCGCCCCTGTTGTGAGCACATCGTCAATCAGGAGGAGATTTTTTTCTTTCAGGTTTATGCGGTTCTCTACTGAGAAACTATTAGCAACGTTTAAAAAGCGTTCTTTATTTTTTAGTTCGGTCTGTGTTTTAGTCTGGCGATGCCGCAAAAGTATGTTGTTGGCTGAATTTTTCTTAAATTCTCTCGCGATATACGTACTTAGGATCTCCGCTTGGTTGAATTCT
>JBAZGV010000145.1:0-3246 GCA_041652675.1 Candidatus Omnitrophota bacterium | reverse complement strand
CAAAAATCACCGGGAAATTTCTTCCGGGGCTTCTTGTAGGTGACAGGCCTAAGAATAGATAGAAAAAATCCGTAGTTTTTCTTAATGATATAGCTCGTCATAAAAATGGCGGGCTATATTTTTTTATTTAGATTCAGCCTCCTTTTACGTCTATTATTATAGGAGGGATAAAATATATATGCCTGGTATTAAATCATGGCCGAAAGATGACCGGCCTAGGGAGAAGCTTTTTAAATCCGGGGAACATTCCCTAACGAATACGGAACTTATAGCCATACTTTTACGCAGCGGCTCAAGGGGCCGTAGCGCGCTGGATTTGGCTAGGGATATACTTCACAGATTTTGTAGTTTTGGAAAGATGAGCCATACAGATGTAAAGCAATGGGTGGGATTGAAGGGGGTAGGGCCTGCTAAAATAGCTCAAATTAGGAGCGCGCTTGAAATAGGAAGGAGGTTTAGAGAGGAGAAGATAAAAGATAGCCGTCCTGTAGTTAGGTCTTCGAAAGAAGCAGCGGAAATATTAACTCCGAGAATGCGGCATTTGAAAAAAGAGGTCTTTAAGATCATGCTTTTAGATTCAGGAAGCAAGGTTATTGAAATAATTGAGGTACAGGAAGGGACGGTAAACCGGGTATGCCCGGTAATAAGGGAGGTTTTCGCTAAGGCCCTAGAATATTTTGCTGTTTCGATTATCTGCTTGCATAATCATCCTTGCGGCGATTCTCATCCCAGCCCGGAAGATAAAGAGTTTACCGCGCAATTGGTTTCTGCGGGCAAGGCTATAGAGATCAATGTGCTAGATCATATAATCATCGGAAAAGATAGGTATTTTAGTTTCGCGGATAAAAATTTGATTTAGCTATTTAATGAAGTAACCGAGGCTTTTCTTGTAGGCTTTGGCGATTTCTTTGAGCTGGAGGATATCAAGCCTGCACTGGCCATTCTCCATCTTGGAGACATAGGATTGTGTTCTCTTCAGGCGTTTGGCGGCGCCTTTCTGGTCAAGTTTCGCTTCCCTGCGCGCTTTCTTAAGCTTATCTACGATAACGCCGTATTCCTTGCTGTATATTGTTTTCTCCATTTGGCTTGACTCCTTTCAAACATATGATACAATCCATTATAGAATATTCCAAAATGGAATATATGGGAAAACTAACCCCACCAGCCCGGTTTATGATCAGAAGGGGGGCGTTTCTATCTTTGTTTTTAACAAGAGGATAGGAACGTCCCTATATTTCCGGACTGCTAAACTTTAAGCGGAAGGAGCCTTGCTATGAAAAAGTTTATTGTTGGGCAAGTAGAACCTCAAGGGATAGAGAGTATTCTTAATCTTATTTCTGATCCAGAGATAAAACAACGAGTTTCTGATTTTTGGTTTAAAGCTTGTATTGGGTATATTGATTCTGTAGCAAAGCTTAGTGAAAAAATAGGAAAAGAAGATCTTTCAAGCGCTGAAGCCGAAAAATTATTTTTTCAACTAACCGATTATATTATGGATGAAGCGAGAATTATCGAAAACGAAGTTAAGCAAAAAATTATTATAAATAAAATAAAAGATGCATTCAGGGAATTAGTTGGCGAGTGGATATATAAGGGGGCCATCGTAAAACGTGGTTTTGAAAAACCAAGGGGTTATCCCGGTGATTATAAAGTTATAGAAGAGGTCTATGATAATGCCCCGCTTTCTAAGGGCATAGGTTATTATTCGGATAAATATTTCCTTAGTAATGAGTACGCGGTTGCCGTAAGAAATCGTAAAGACAAAATGAAGGAAATTCTATTATCCTTTTTTGTTGAAGAAAGCAATAAACCAGTAAGAATTCTAAACCTTGCCTGCGGATCCTGCAGGGAAATAAAAGAAGTATTTACTGATAAGGGCCTGAAAATTAAGAACAAGCTGGTTTTCTCGTTACTTGATCAAGACGAAGAAGCGTTGGATTTCGCCAGAAATTCCCTTAAGGATTTTACCCATAATGTAACATTCGATTTCCTAAAAGACGATGTCTTAAGCCTAGCGAGGAAAAAGGAATCTAAAGAAGGCCTAAAGGATTTTGACCTAGTTTATAGTATCGGCTTGGCTGATTATCTACCTGATAGATTGCTAAAAAGCTTTGTAAAATTTTGTATTGAAGTATTAAAACCCACCGGAAAGTTTATTATTGCCCACAAGGATATTGAGATCTGCAAGCCCACCCCGCCAGCATGGTTTTGTGACTGGAATTTCTATGGGAGGAATGAAAGAGATTTAAAGAATTTAATTGCTTCAAGCGAAGCAGGTAAATTCAAGATTGAAAAAACGATAAGAGAGGAGTCAGGCAGGATTTTCTTCTTGGTTGTTGCTAAAGAATAATTTCAATGTCCAGCTACAAATTCAATTTTATTGTCGCAATGGCGGTTACTGGAATTGCCACGCTTCTTCTAGGGCTGTTTGTGTATTTTAAAAACAGAAGAAATAAAGTCAATTTGACGTTTGCCTTGTATTCTTTGAGCATTTCTTGGTGGTCGCTTACTCAAATTGGCAATGTTTATGGCCCTTCTTTAGAAATATCATGGTTTTGGGCAAAAATTGAACAGATAGGGGTTGTTTTTATCCCCACTTTCTTTTTACATTTTGCTGTGGTTTTTATAGGCTTAAAAAGAAAATGGTTATTACGGTTATGTTACGTTTTTAGTTTAATTATCGCGTTGCTATCGCCAACGACAAGATTAATATGCCCTAGGGCTGAATATAAGTTTGGATTGATCAATTTTGGAGATCCGGGCCCGTTATATTTACTAATTATAGTTTTCTTTGGGCTCTCTGTCATTTATAGCTTGTGGAAGCTATTAGAACTTTATAAGATTTCAACAGGATCTAAAAAGAATCAATTAAAGTATTTACTTTTTCCTTCGTTACTCGGTTATCTTGGTGGAGCCTCAAGTTTCCTCTTGGTTTATGACATAAATATTTATCCGCTAAATCCATTTGGAATCTATTTTATCTGCCTGTATGCGGTTGCAGTCGCGTATTCTATTATTAAATATCGCTTAATGGATATTAAGGTTGCCTTTACTCGCGCCGGCATATTCCTTATTGTCTATACCTTAGTTTTAGGTATTCCTTTTTGGTTGGGTTTTAAATTTATAGGCAGCGGATTGTGGATACTACCGGTTTCTATTATGGCGATATTTGCCACCTTAGGCCCATTAACCTATAGTTATTTGCGTAATCGCGCTGAAAACATTATTTTTAAAGAAAAACGCCAT
>JBAZGV010000144.1:0-3248 GCA_041652675.1 Candidatus Omnitrophota bacterium | reverse complement strand
GCGGGATAATTTAACGTCTTCAATATTTCTCTTAGCGCCTGATCCGATATTTACCATTCCGAGGATATCCTCGAAATGGTCACTAACCGCATGTCCGCTATTATTACAGGCGTCTTTTGCTTTAGCAATTACCGGGACAAAATGCCTATACTCAGAATATTCAAATATTTTTGATAACTCTCGGGCAGACCAATACTCCATTTTTTGTTCATTGATTTTTTTAATACTCTCAAAAATAGAACTATGCCCTGCATTACTTAATTGATTCATATGTTATTCCTCCTCCTTTTTCTGCGTTATTATTATCTTCTCTAGTATAATAGACGCAAGAAAAGGCAAAATCTAACTAAAATTCTTTTAAACAAAAAACCTCCGCCTTTTAAGCGAAGGTTTTGGTTATTTTTACGTGGCAGTTCCCCCTTCAAACGATACCACACCTGAATGTCTGCATTCTTTATACAACGTTCTCCGCCTTTTGTCAAGTAGGGTATATTTTACCTCGGAAATTGAGTTAATTCAATCTAAAATCTTAGGAATCAACTAAGCGTACAAAGCCTTCATAAGAGCTTTTGGGTTAGTTTCGGCTACCTTGAGCAATGCAAGTGCGGGTCCTTCGGGCATCCTTCTCCCCTGCTCCCAATTTTGCAGAGTATCAACACTAACTCCGATTAGGTAGGCAAATTTAGCTTGAGATACATGAAGTTTCTTACGAATATTTGTTAAAATTATAGGCTTAAAATTAGATGCCCTATATGGCTTTATCTTGCCAGAGCGTATCTTTCTAGCCTGATCAATACTTGTTAATAAATCCTTAAAATCATTTTTTTTCATAACACGCCCTCTTTTACATATTCCATTAGAATTTTCAACTGAGCCTTTGTTAAATCCCCTTGCGCTGATTTTTTATAAGACAACAACATGTATATCTTTTCGTCCTCCGTATACCAATAATATATAATCCGCAATCCGCCTCTTTTGCCTTTACCCGGGATAGCCCAGCGTAACTTCCTTAATCCTTTGCATTCCGGAATAAGCTGACCCGAATCAGGCTTAACCACTAACGCCCATTGTAGCTGGCGGTATTCGTAATCAGAAAGAACGTCATTAATTCTTTTGGTAAAAATAGGAGTTTCAATAATTTCCACTTTTTCCCCTACCGGTTAAAGTATACGCCATTGGCGTATACTTGTCAAGCCTTTATTATCTAACGTCAATTTATCTCTCTACTCTAATAGACGTAGTAGGCGGCGAAATCTAACGAAAATATTTTGGGATTTGTGGTTGATGTAAACACCTAGGGACAGTCCCTTTAGATTGCTTCGTCGGCCTTCGGCCTCCTCCTCGCAATGACACGAGTAATTATTCAGCTAACTCGGCGAGGTAGTCCCAGCGGGCGTAGGCTTGTTCAAGCTCTTGAGATATGGCTTCGGATCTGGATTTGTTACAGGCGATTTCCTCGGGAGGTTTTTCGTAATAGGATAAATCTGCAAATAATACGTAGAGGTTTTTTTGCTCTTCTTCCAATCTCTCGATCTTTAATGGGAGGGCATCTAATTCTTTTTGCTCTTTGAAAGTAAGTTTGCGCTGCACAATAGGCTGCTTTTCTTTTACAGCTTCTTTTTTTACTTTTACTTTTACTTTTGGCGGCTCGGCTTTTACTTCCGGCTGGCGCTGGCTTAACCAGTCGTCATAACCTCCGGCATATTCATTGATTACTCCCTCACCTTCCATAACAATTGTCGATGTAACTACGTTATTCAAGAATGCGCGGTCGTGGCTCACAAGTAGAAGCGTTCCTTGATAATCAAGAAGTAACTCCTCAAGAAGCTCCAAGGTCTCAATATCTAAATCATTAGTCGGCTCATCTAAAACCAGCAGATTAGAAGGCTTGGAAAATAGCCGCGCGAGAAAAAGACGGTTGCGTTCCCCTCCTGAAAGGACCTTTACCGGCGTCCGAGCACGATCAGGAGCAAAAAGAAAATCCTGCAGATAACCAAGAATATGCCGAGGCTTGCCATTAATAATTATCGTTTCATTGCCATCGTTGACATTATCGGCAACACTTTTTTCTTCATCCAACTGCTCGCGCAGCTGATCGTAGTAAGCAATCTCTAAATTTGTCCCGAAAACTACTTTCCCGCGCTGTGGCGCGAGTTTCCCTAATAAAATACGCAGGAGCGTTGTCTTCCCGCTTCCGTTAGGGCCAATCACTCCAATTTTATCCTGGCGCATAATCTGAGTGGAAAAATCCCGGATCAAAGGTTTGGCACCATAACTATAACCTAGTTGAAAAGCCTTAATTACCTTTTGTTCGGAGGTAACAGATTTTTGCGCAGCCATACGCACCTTACCATCCTGCTTACGCTGAGCCTTCTTCTCTTCCCTTAAACGCTCGAGTGCTTTTACCCTGCCTTCATTCCGGCATCTTCTGGCTTTAACTCCCTTACGGATCCAGATCTCTTCCTCGGCTAACTTTTTATCGAACTGATTCCACTCCGCTTCTTCAATATCCATTGCCGCCTGTTTGCGCTCAAGAAAAGTTTGATAATCACACTCCCAGCTATAAAGTTTCCCGCGGTCAAGTTCTATGATTCTCGTAGCCAGATGCGTCATAAACATTCGGTCGTGGGTCACAAAGAATACCGTCCCCGGATAATTAGACAAAAACTCTTCCAGCCAATTAATCGAATCAATATCTAAGTGATTTGTAGGTTCATCAAGGAGTAAAATCTCGGGTTTAATCACGAGTGCCCGGGCTAAAAGTACGCGGCGTTTCTGGCCTCCGGAAAGACTCTTAAAATCCATCTCTCCGTCAAGTTTCATCTTTTCAATAATATACTCCACCTGAGCATTGAGATCCCAGCTATTGGTATGGTCAATCTCGGTTTGTACCTCACCAAGTTGCTTTAATAATTCCGGGGTATGTTCGATATGAAGACGGTGAGTTAAATGATGATACTGGCTTAAAAGTTTGGCGCGTTCGCCTAGTCCGGAGAGAACGATATCAAAGACATTTCCTTCCATATCCATAGGAACTTCCTGCGGTAGATGAGTAATTTGAATACCCTTCTGAAAGATGATCTTGCCATCATCTAAAGGAATATCACCGACCATCACCTTCATCAGCGTAGTTTTACCCGCGCCGTTTCGGCCAAGCAGAGCGATACGTTCTCCGGCCTCGATTTGCAGGCTCAACTCATCAAAGATAAGCGGGCCGCTGAATTTAAGTGTAGCTTTTTGAATACTGA